>JAMPYD010000127.1 GCA_023700845.1 Elusimicrobiota bacterium
TCGGCGCTGATCCCGTAGTCGCGGCCGAGCAGCACGCGGATCAGGAAATCCTTGTCCTGGGCGCGGCGGAACTTCCGGTTGAAGCCGGCCGCGCGCGCCGCGTCCATGCGCACCATGCACGGCGGGAAGTTGAGGGCCGGGGGGGCGGGGCGAGCGAGGCGGTGAATCGTGAGCGCCCGCCCCGGCGCCGCGCCGAGGTTGTTGAGCCCCACCGCGGTCCCCTTCGCGCCGGTGATGACGCACGCGCCGCTGACGACGGAGAGCTCGGGGTGTTCCTCCATGAGGGCGGCCTGCCGCTCGAGCTTCTCCGGAAAAAGCCAGTCGTCGGAATCGAGAAAGCTCAGCAGCTCGCCGCGCGCCATCTCGAGGCAGCGCTGGCGGGCGGCGCCCCGGCCCCGGTTCTCCGGGAAGCGCTCGCGGCGGACGCGCGGGTCGGCGCAGGCCTCGAGGAGCGCCCAGGTCCGGTCCGTGGAGCCGTCGTCGACGATCACCGCCTCCCAGTTCTCGTAGGTCTGCGCCTGGAGCGACGCCAAGGCCATCGGCAAAGTGCGCTCCGCGTTGTAGCAGGGCATCATGACCGACACCAGCGGCGTTTTCCCGGTCACGCCGGCGACCGCCATTCGCGGCTCAGCAGCGCCTCGAGCGACTGGCGTATGACCGCGAGGCACTCGGCGAAGACCTCGTAGGGCTTGCCCATCGGGTCGCTCACGTCCAGGTCCCCGAAGCCGGCCGCGGCCCGGAGCAGGCGGGTCTTGCCGGTGAACTCCGGATACAGCTCGCAGATGTGGTCGCGGTGGTGTTCGGCCATGACCAGGACCGCGTCGGCCCAGCGCAGCTGCTCCCGCGTCAGCAGCTGCGGGCGGTGCTCGAAGGGGGGGACGCCCGCGGCGGCGAGCAGGCGCCGGGCGTGCTCGGGGACTTCATACCAGCCTTCCGCGGCGATGCCGCAGGAGCGGATCTCGAGGCCGAGGCCGCGCTCCTTGGACCAATGGCGCAGGAGATGCTCGGCCATCGCCGAGCGGCAGATGTTGCCGGTGCAGACGAAGACGATGCGGCGGGGAGCGGAGGAGTCGGGCATGGAGCGAGCCGGGGCTCGTGCGGTTATTTTAGCCTATCGCGAGGCGCTCAGGCGCGGGGGTGCTTGTGGTCGCGCGGATGCTTGAGGTGCGAGGTCAGGTCGCCGGCCCAATGCTCGACGTTGCTCTTGGGGACGAGCGAGGGGGCGGGCAGGGCGACGACGCTCGAATCGCTGATCAGGACCCGCTTCAGGGTCTTGAGCAGGATGCTGACGTCCAGGCCGAAGGACAGGTACTTCAGGTAGAACAGGTCGTAGTGGATCTTCTCGATGGAGTCGTCGACGCTGTTGGTCGCCCGGAAGCGGACCTGCGCCCAGCCGGTGATGCCGGGCTTGACCAGGTGGCGGAGGTGGTAGCTCGGCACGACCTTCTCGAGCACGGCGACTTCCTTGACCCACTCGGGGCGGGGGCCGACGAGGGACATGTCGCCGATCAGGACGTTCCAGAGCTGGGGCAGCTCGTCGATGCGGTAGCGCCGCAGGACGGCGCCGAGCTTGGTGATGCTCGCGCCGTGGGCCTTGGCCGAGGTGAACGGGCCGTTGCTTTCGGCGCCCACGCTCATCGTGCGGAACTTGAGAACCTCGAAGGGACGCCCGAGGAAGCCGGCGCGGGCCTGGCGGTAGAAGATCGGGCGTCCGTCGAGAATCGCGATCAGCGCCGCCGAGACGGCGAGCACGGGCGCCGTCGCCACCAGAAGCAGGGCCGAGCCGGCGATGTCGGCGGCGCGCTTCATGTGGAGAAACAGGCCGATGTTGTTGGGCAAGGTGAACTTGAGCGCCCAGGAGGGGCGGCCGGCGTAGTGGGGAGAGACCTTGCAGAAGATGGACTCGTAGAAGTCCTCCAAAGTGACGATCGGCACGCCGCGGGCGATCGCGGCCAGGAACACCGGGCGCGCCTTCTCCCAGTTCCAGTCCACCCAGCGGCTGTCGGCGACGACCATGTCGACCCCGGGGTACTGCCAGGGCACGATGGTCAGCCCCGTGTTTCCGGCGTGGTGCGGCAGGCCCTTCTCGATCTCGCTCAGGTCGGCGGGGTCGCCGAGGAACACGAAGCGCTGGTCGAGGAAATTGTATTTGAGCAAGGTCAGCCAGGCCCGGCGCCAGACCATGATCAGGGCGTGCGAGACCGCGACCGTGACCAGGAGGTGGGTCTTCGGCGTCAGGGTGTGCGAGTCGAGCAGGTAGAAGTAGGTGGTGCCCACGGCCAGGCAGGCGACCGCGGAGACGAGCAGGTTCTTGATCAGGGAGAAGGTGTTGCGCACCAGGCCCAGGTCGTAGAGGCCGAGGGCGTACATGATCGCGATCCAAGAGGCGAACAAAGGGAAGAAGCCGACCGCCGTCTCGGAGGTCAGGAACGCGGGTTCGCGCAGGGCCAGGGCCGCGCCGAGGCTGACGTAGAGCAGCAGGAAATCGACGATCGGGGGCGTCATCCAGCGCCAGTAATGGCGGGTGCCTATGCGGTTCAAGGCGCGCTCCGGGGAGAACATTCCATCTGCATGCTACATTATTGACGGCAAAACGGGTCTTCGATAAGGGTCAAAGGGGGGTGGGTCCGGGGGGGCCGAAGGACCTATATTCCGGCGCGGGGCCCGGCCGGGGATTCCCGCCGGCGGCCCGGTTTAGAGTTGAGGTCGGTCCGCGCGATATCGCATAATCAATCCATGAAGCGCCTCGCTCTCGCCGCCGCCGTCCTCCTTTCCGCCTCCTCCTCCGCCTTCGCCGGCGCGGACCAGTACGGCGGCTTCGCCCGCTACGCCGACGAGGGCTCGCTCAAGCCCTTCGCCCGCGACCTGGGCGGCGTGCTCGGCGCCGCCACCTTCCAGAGCGGCCGCTCGCTGGGCCTCACCGGCTTCGACGTCGGCGCGCGCTTCGGCGCCCAGTTCTACCCGTCCAAGGGCAACAACATCCTGCGCCACAACGGCGTGCGCGTGTTCGGCCTGCCGTGGGCCCAGGCCGAGGTCGGCATGCCCTTCAAGATCTCCGGCTTCATCCGCGGCATCTCCTACCAGGGCCTGACCATCGCCGGCGGGGGGCTCCGCTACGGGCTTTACGCGGAGTCCGACAAGCCCTGGGCGCCTCAGGTCCTCGTCTCCGCCGTCGCGCACTCCGTCGTGCACACGGACTTCTCCGCGTCGCACGTCGGCGCGAACCTGGTCTGCTCCGCGGGCACGCCGAAGTGGGCCCCCTACGCGGGCGTCGGCTTCGACCGCACGCGCCTCGTCGTGCGCCAGTCCACGCTCGACCCGCTGCTCAACGGCCGCGTCGTCAACACCCTCGAGAGCCGCTTCACCCTCGGCGTGCGCCTGACGCCCTACCAGTTCACCTACCTGAGCCTCGCCGGCACCATGGCGCACAGCCAGCCCGGCGCGGAAGCCGGCCTCGGCGTCCGCTTCTAGCCGCGCCTATCGAGCCGCCCTTACGGGCAGGGCGACGACGGCGACACCGTGCTGACGCAGGTCGTCGTCGCGCTTTCCTGAGTCGCGCTGGGCGGGGGGACGGCCGTCGTCTCCGTCGCGGGCAAGGTCTCCGGCGCGGGCTCCTTCGCGGGAGCCGGCGCGGCCGCCGCCACGGGAGGCGGCGGCGCCTCCACCTTCGGCTCCTCGGGCGCCGGCGTCGCGGGCGGCAGCGAGGAGATCCCGGACAGGCCCGTCTGCGTGTTGCTCTGCGCGCTCTGGCCGGGGCTCAGGCTCGACGGCCGCCCGAAGCCGTCCACGAAGTCGAGCGCGCCCTCGAACAGCGCGATCATCAGGCCCAGCTCGGTTCCCTCCATCCCGAACACCGTCCCGCGCACGGCGGCCACCCCGGCCGCGTGGCGCACGGTGAAGTCCGCCTTGTTGGCCTTCTTGACCCACGCGGACAGCTTTCCGCTGAACAGCCGCAAAGTGGTCTTGAGCGTCGTCGCGCCTTCGATTCCGAACGTCGTCCCCGCCTCGAGCTTCACCTTGTTTCCGTCGCTGAACGCGAGCACGACGCTCGACCCCGAATAGGTCTTCACCTCTCCGCCCGGGGCCAGCATGGTCCCTTCCCTGACCGGCGTCCAATCGGCGGTCGACGAGGCGCGCGCCGACACCGTGCCCTTCACCTCGGCGAGCCTGACGGCCACGCCGGACTCGGCGGCATATGAGGAAACCGCCGCGAGCAGGGGCAGCAGCACGGCGGCGAGCAGGTGTCTCATGAAATCTCCCTGGGTCTTTCTTCTAATACTTAGCATAACCTTCATTTTCGACCCGCGCAAGTGCGACTTTAGCGCTATTGACAGCTTTGGGGACCAATGCTAAACTTCGGCCTGTCGCATAACTGTCATAACTTAGAAGTGGGGGAACCATGAAAATCTCGAACATTCTCGTCGCCGCTTTCCTCGCGACCGCCGTCGGCGCGTCCGCCGCCGATCCCGTCGCCGCGCCCGCCGCGCCCGCCGCCCCGGCCGCCCCCGCCATCAAGCTCGCCGGCATCACCGGCGTGGTCCAGATCAAGACCCCCGGCGGCATCATGACCGTCAAGGCCGGCGAGCCCGTCCCCGCGATCCCGGCCGGCGCCGAGATCGTCGTCGTCAGCGGCGAGGCCACCGTCAACGTGGGCGGCGCCACCATCGTTGCCGGCGCGGGCGACAGCTTCACCGTCAACACCTCCGGCTCCGGCGGCGCCGTCATCGCCGTGACCGGCGGCGTCGTCGCCGTCTCCGAGGCCGGCGGCAAGCCCAAGGACATCGCCAAGGGCGAGGGCCTGACCGTCGCCACGGCCGGCACCCCGGCGCCGCCGGCCCCCTCCAACACGGTCGTCCAGGGCGAGAAGAAGTCCGAGACGACGAACGAGACCCCCGCTGAATCCATCCCCGCCGACTCGGATTCCTCGACCTCGGAGACCTCCACCCCGCCGTCCTCGAGCCCGACCCAGGAAAGCGCTACGACCACCTGCACCTCCACCGTCTCCCCGTCGTCTCCGTGCCCGTAATTTTCATATACCCATAACAAGGATAGATAGATGACCAAGACACTTCGCGTCCTCGCCGTTCTCCTGGCCGCCGTCCCCGCGTCCGCCGGCAACATCAAGATCGGCGGCGTGGCGGTGAACCCCTACTACGGCATCGAAACGCGCTACGAGGACAACATCTATCGCGTCCCGAAAAACATCAACAACCACGCCGTCGCCGGCGGCGGCGTGCGCGGCTCGGTGATCGTCTCCAACAACCTGGGCCTCAAGCTCGAAGCGCCCATCGGCGAGATGCACAAGGTCAAGGCGATGTACGACGTGACCTTCGAGAACTACGCCAAGCAGGCCAAGGCCAACGACGCGATCAACCAGAAGGTCGGCGCGGGCTACGAGTTCAAGGGCTCCAAGCTCGGCGCGAAGCTCACGAACGACTACGTCAACACCCAGGACCCGGCCTTCAACCCCAATGGCACCGTCGTCAACGGCGACCTCGTGCAGCGCGAGCGCCGCTGGCAGAACACTTTGGCCGGCGAGGCGGAGTACACGCTCGGCGACAAGTTCTTCGCCGGCGTCGACGCCCAGACCGACCGCAAGCAGTACCTCAACCGCTCCGGCGGCGCCGCGTCCCTGGCCAACACCCTCAACTCGTCCGAGCAGACCGTCGGCGTCAAGGGCGGCTACAAGGTGGCCCCGAAGACCAAGGTGTTCGCCGCCGTCCACCGCACCGTCCTCCACTACACCGAGGAGACGCGCCAGGACAACCACCGCGACTGGGACGTGGACTTCGGCGTCGAGGGCAAGCTCGCGCCCAAGCTGAAGGGCCTCACCCAGGTCGGCTTCAACTACACGCAGTTCGACAAGGATGGCGCCAACCCCACCCGCGCCCGCATCTCCCGCCACTTCACGACCTTGGTCAAGCTCGACTACGCGGTCACCGACAAGGGCACCTTCGTCCTGGCCGCCAACCGCGCGACCAACGACTCCTCGACCACCGGCAGCCGCTACTTCGTCTCCGCCGGCGCGAACCTCGCCTACAACCACAAGTTCGGCAAGCTCGGCGCGGGCATCAACGGCGGCGTCCAGATCGACCGCTACTCCGACAACATCACCCAGGGCACGGAGACCAAGACCCGCCGCGACGACAACTACACGCTCGGCCTGAAGACCGACTACAAGATCAAGGACTGGGCGACCGTGGGCGCTTCCTACACCCGCA
>JAMPYD010000128.1 GCA_023700845.1 Elusimicrobiota bacterium
CGGCGCGGGCGGCGTACCGGCGCAAGGCGGAGCTGTTCGGGCGCCTGTTCTCCTTCGCGATGCACGAGCTCAACACGCCCATCACCGCGGTCAACATGACCGTGCTGAACCTCCTCTCCGAGGTGTTCGGCGAGCTTCCGCCTCCGCTCAAGCCCTGGGTCGAGATGACGCGCGAGCAGGTCGGCCGGCTCAACGGCCTCGTCGGCGAGGTCCGGGACTTCGTGCACATGGAGCTGCATCAGGATCTGCGCCTGACGCGGGCCGAGCTGACCGTCGACGAGATTCTCGAGGAGTCGCTCGTCTCCATCCGGCGCGGCATGGAGCAGGCCGGCGTGGAGTTCCGGGTCGAGGCCGCCAAGGGCCTGCCCGGCGTGATGGCCGATCCCGACCGCGCCTCGCGCTGCCTGTCGAGCGTCCTCTTTCACGCGCGGAAGTTCCGCACCGCGGGGCCGATCGTCCTTGCCGTGTCCCGCGCCCCGGGCGCGGTCGCGTTCGCGGTCACCTACCAGGGCCCGCGCCTGCGCCCCGGGGACGCCGAGGCGTGCCTCGACCTGTACTACCCCGCCCGCCTGCGCAAGGACCAGGTCCTGGGCGCGACGGGGCTGGGGCTCGGCCTCATCCGGGAGGTCGCGAGGCTGATCGGCGGCGACCTCGATTTCCGCGCGGACGACGATGGCCGCGCGACGGTGACCTTGTCCTACGCCGCGGTGGAGGCCAAATCATGAATCCGGCGCGCATCCTCATCGTCGAAGACGAGCCCGAGATCGCGGACAACCTCGCCGCCCTGCTCGCCGCCAAGGGCCACAAGGTGGCGACCTGCCTCGAGGGCGCCGACGGCGTGGCGCGCGCGCGCAAGGAGACCTTCGACCTGCTCCTGCTCGACGTGATGCTGCCCCGGATGTCGGGCTTCGACGTGTGCAAGCTCCTCCGGGCCGACCCCAAGACCGCGAAGCTCAAGATCATCATGGTCACCGGGCTCGGCCGCATGGGGGACGTCGAGGAGGCGTTTCGCGCGGGCGCGGACGACTACCTCATCAAGCCGTTCGACTCCAACCGCCTGTTCAAGAAGATCGAGAAGGTGATGGCCCAGCCGTGAGCCGCCTTCTCCTGGCCGCGCTGCTGGCGGCGTCCGGCGCGCTTCCGGCGCGCGCGCTCGAGGCCGCCGCCGCGAAGGTCGACATCACCCCGGACCTCAAGACCGAGAAGGTCTGGCTCGCGGGCTTCGGCGCGAAGGGACGAAGGCCGACCGGCGTGCACGATCCGCTGTACGCCCGGATCGTCCTGCTGCGCGAGGGCAAGAGGACCGTCGCGCTCGTCGGCCTCGACCTGCTCGGGTTCTACCTCAACGACACGCGGGCCCTGCGCGCGCTTTGGGAGAAGGGCGTCCCGGACCGGCATCTCTTCGTGCACGCGACCCACACCCACAGCGGCCCCGACACGGTCGGACTCTGGGGGCCGACGGTCGGCGTCTCCGGGGTCAACCGCCGCTACATGGCGCGGATCAACGCGCGCGTCGCGGAGGCGCTGGCGCTGCTCGAGGGGCAGCTCAAGCCGGCGACGGCCTCGGGCGGCCACGGCGCGCTCGACCCCCGGGGGCTGTGCCGCGACCTGCGCGACCCCCAGGTGATCGACCCGAACCTCGCGGTGCTGCGTCTCACGGGCGCCGACGGCAAGGCCGTCGCCACGATCGTGAACTGGTCCTGCCATCCCGAGGTGATCGGGCGGGAGAACACTTTGCTGACGGCCGACTACCCCGGGCCGCTGTGCGCCCGCGTCGAGGAAAGGACGGGCGGCCAGTGCCTGTTCCTGACCGGGGCGATCGGCGGGCTGATGTCGCCGGACGCCGACGCCGAGAATTTCTACGAGACCGCCCGCATCGGCGCCGCCGTCGCCGACGCGGCGCTGGCGCTGAAGACGGCGCCCGGAGGCCGGGGGCTGTCCTACCGCTCGGCGACGGCGCGCGTGCCGGTCGAGAACTCCCGCTACCTCCTCTTCCTGTCGGCGCTGACGGGAGGGCACGTCCTGCACACGGCGGAGGGCAAGCCGCTGCCCGCCTGGCGGGCGTGGCCGCTCTCCCTGCGCCATCTGCTCTTCGGCCTGGCGGCGAAGGACCGCCCCTGGGTCGAGACCGAGGTCTCGGTCCTCGACATCGGCCCCGCCCGCCTGCTGGGGATGCCCGGCGAGGTGTTCCCGGAGCTCGCCATCGGCGGCTACGACGGACGCTACTCCTTCGGCCGCCCCGTCGTCGCGAAGGACGGGCCGGCGCCCGACCTCGCGGCCGCCCCGAGGGGGCCGTACCTGCGCGACCGGATCAAGGCGCCCGTGCCGATGATCGTCGGCCTCGCCAACGACATGCTGGGCTACATGGTCCCCGAGTACGACTTCAAGATCCGTCCCTCGAAGAGCATGCTGCCCCGCTACCCCGGCCACTACGAGGAGACCAATTCCATCGGCGTCTCCGCGACCGCCATCCTGACCGAGGCCGCCGCGCGCCTGCTCGAGGAGCCGCGCCCGTGAGGAAGATCAACTTCAACGCCGGCCCCGCCGCCCTGCCCCTGCCCGTGCTCGAGCGGGCGCAGAGCGAGCTGCTCGACTTCCGGGGCACCGGGATCTCGATCCTCGAGCACAGCCACCGCGGCCGGGACTACGACCGCGTCCACGAGGAGACGCTCGCCCTGTTCTCGGAGCTGCTCGGGCTGCCGAAGAGCCACAGCCCGATCATGGTCCAAGGGGGGGCGAGCCTGCAGTTCGCGATGCTGCCGATGAACTTCCTCAAGCCCGGCCATTCCGCCGACTACGCCGTCACCGGGCATTGGGCGCGCCTCGCCTACGAGGAGGCGCGGCGCGTCGGGGCGGCGCGCGCGGCCTGCGACACCGCGGGGCCCGACGGCAAGCACGCCCGGATCCCGCGGCCGGAGGAGTTGCTCCTCGACCCGAAGGCCTCCTACCTGCACATCACGACCAACAACACGATCTTCGGCACCCAGTGGCACGCGCTGCCCGACTCGAAGGGGGTGCCGCTCGTCGCCGACATGTGCTCCGACATCCTGTCGCGACCGGTGGACGCGGCAAAATTCGCCTTAATATACGCGGGCGCCCAGAAGAACCTCGGTCCCGCGGGGCTCGCGCTGATCGCCGTGGACCGGGATTGGCTCAAGACGGCGCGGACCGACCTGCCCGACATCCTGAGCTACGCGGTGCACCTCGAGGCGCGGTCCATCTACCACACGCCCCCGACCTTCGCGGTCTACCTCGTCGGCCTCCAGCTCAAGTGGATCAAGGAGAACGGCGGCCCCGCCGGCATGGAACGGCGCAACAAGGAGAAGGCGGAGCTCCTGTACGGCGCGCTCGACCGGCTCAAGGGCTGGTACACGGCCCCGGCCGAGAAGGCGAGCCGCTCCCTGATGAACGCGGTCTTCCGCACGCCCTCGCCCGAGCTCGACGACCTGTTCTGCCACGAGGCGGAGCAAGAGGGGCTCGTCGGCATGAAGGGCCACCGCGCGGCGGGCGGCATGCGCGTCTCGCTCTACAACGCGATCTCCCTCGACGACGTGAAGGCCCTGACCTCCTTCATGGAGACCTTCGCCAAGCGCCGCGGCTGATCGCCGATTACAGCAGGGCGAGGGCGAGGCGGTAGCCGGCGAAGGAGAGGGCGTAGGCGAGGGCGAACAGGAAGGAGAACTGCATCGCCGGGATCTTCCAGCTGCCGGTCTCGCGGCGCACGGTGACGATCGTGGACATGCACTGCAGCGCGATCGCGAAGAAGATCAGAAGGCTCACGGCGGTCGCAAGCCCGTAGCGGCTCGTGCCGTCGGCGTTCTTCGCCGAGCGAAGCGCGGCGATCAGGCCCTCCGACGGATCGGACTCCCCGCCGAGCGCGTAAATCGTGCCGAGCGTGCCGACGAAGACCTCGCGCGCGGCGAGGGCCGACAGCGACGCGATGGACACGCGCCAATCCCAGCCGAGCGGCTGGAAGACCGGCTCGATCAGGCGGCCGGCGCGGCCGAGGACGCTGCCCTCGATGGTCGCGGCGGCGATGCGGTCCTTCACCGACTTCTCGAGGGCGGGGTCCGCCGGGGAGGCGGCGCGCGCGCTCGCGAGCTCGGCCTCGAGGGGCGCCAGGCGCGCGGCGTCGCGGGGGAAGGCGGCCAGCGCCCACAGGATGATGCTCAAGGTGAAGATGACCTGGCCGGCGCGGGCGAGGAAGTGCCAGCAGCGCGCCCAGACGTAGCGCCCCATCTCGCGCAGGCTCGGGATGCGGTAGGGGGGAAGCACGGTCGCGGGGGCCGGGTGGAGCTCGTGCAGGGAGGTGTACTTCATCGCCAGGGCCAGCAGCAGCGCCAGCACGACGCCGAAGGCGTACATGCCCGCCATCACGACCCCTTGGCCGTTGAGGCCCAGCGGCCGGAAAGTCTCGGGGACGAACGCGGTGATCAGCAAGGTGTAGACCGGGATGCGCGCCGAGCAGGTCATCAGCGGCGCGAGCAGGATGGTCACGATGCGGCGCTTCTCGCTGTGGATCGTGCGCGCCGCCATCACGCCCGGGATCGCGCAGGCGAAGCTCGACAGGAAGGGGATGAAGACGCGCCCGTCGAGGCCGAACGGGCGCAGCGCGCGGTCGACCATCGCCCCGGCGCGCGGGAGATAGCCGCTCTGCTCGAGGAAGCCGATCATCGTGAACAGGATCGCGATCTGGGGGACGAAGACGGCGACGGCCGAAAACCCGGGAATCGCGCCGTCGCAGATCAGGCTCGCCAGGGCGCCGTCCGGCAGGCGGGCGCGCACCAGGTCGGAGAAGGACCCGAGCGCGGCCGAGAGCAGGTCCATGATCGGAGCCGCGCCCACGAACAGCGCCTGGAACACGGCGAACATCGTCGCGGCCAGGATCACGGGGCCGACGACGGGGTGCAGGAGGACGCGGTCGATGCGGATCGCGCGCGCGACGACGGGCAGGACCGCGCGGTGCGGCCAGGTCACCGAGGCCGCCGCGGCCATGCGCGCCGTCTCCAGGGCCTCTTCCTGCAGCTCGTGCTGCCGCTTCTTCGTCGCATGACGGAAATCGAGGGCCTCCGACACGTCCGCCCGGAGCGGGGCCGGGGAGAGCAGGCCGTCGAGCTTCTCGACGCCCTCGCCGGTGCGGGCGGAGACCAGGACCACGGGCATCATGAGACGGCCCGAGAGCTCGGCGGCGTCGATCTTGAGACCGTTGAGGCGGGCCTCGTCGATCATGTTGACGGCCAGGGCCACGGGGTAGCCGGCGGCCTTGAGCCCGGCCGGCAGGACGAGGTCGTTGTCGAGGTTGCTCGCCTCGGCCACGCACAGCACGAGCAGGTCCTCGTTGGAGTCCGCGCACTCGGACAGGAAGCGGAAGGACACCTGCTCGTCCTCGGTCTGCGGGACCATGCTGAAGGTCCCCGGGAGGTCCACGACCTCGACCTCGCCGCCGGAGGAGCGCATGGTGCCCGTCGCCTTCTCCACCGTGCAGCCGGCGAAGTTCGCGGCGCGGTGGCGCAGCCCCGTCAGCGCGTTGAAAAGGGTGGTCTTCCCGGTGTTCGGCCGGCCGGCGAGAGCGACGATCCTCTTCATGCGGCCTCCACGCGTATATGGGGAAGCAGGCGGGCCTCGATCGCCAGCAGCTGGGAGCCGACGAGGCACTCGACGGGATCCTGGAGGGGGGTCTTCAGGATCTTGGTCACGGAGACGCCGGGGCGCATTCCCAGACCGGCCAGGCGGTCCTTGTCGAAGACGGAGAGCGAAGAGTAGCCGACCACGCGGACCGGGACGTCGAACGGAAGCGCTTCCAGGTTCATGCGGACAGTATACTCTTATTGAGATAATATTTCAATAAGAAACGCACGTCCCCGATAGAACGCCCCCGGCGGGAGTCGGATTGCTATAATCCCGCCGTGACCGATCCCTTCTCCCGACTCGAATCCGCCCGCGAGCTGTGCGCCGTCGGGCGCCCGGACCGCGCCCTCGCCCTGCTCAGGGCCCCCGTGCCCGCGCCGCTCGAGGCCGAGCGCCGCCTGATCCTCGGCGAGGCGCTTCGGGGCCGGGGGTACTTCGGCCGCGCGAGCGCCGAATACCGCGCGGCGCTGACGCGCGTGGACCCCGCCGACCGCGACCTCGCGTTCGACGCCTGGCTCGGGCTCGCGCGCTGCGCCCGCAGC
>JAMPYD010000129.1 GCA_023700845.1 Elusimicrobiota bacterium
CGGGCGGGCCGCAGTCTGTTTACGGAGAAGGCGCCCCCTACTGCCCGCGTGAAATCTTCGACCTCGGCGTCCCCGTCCTCGGCATCTGCTACGGCATGCAGCTGCTCGTCGAGCTGCACGGCGGCAAGGTCGTCCCGTCGAAGAAGCGCGAGTACGGCCACGCCGACCTGGAGATCGTGGCGGAGAGCCCGCTGTTCGCGGACCTGCCCCGCCACCTGCAGGTCTGGATGAGCCACGGCGACAGCGCGGAGCGCCTGCACAACGGCTTCCGCGTGGACGCGCGCACCGGCTCCGCGCCCTACGCCGCGATCTCCGACGAGGCCAAGCGCCAGTACGGCATCCAGTTCCACCCCGAGGTCGTGCACACCCCGCTCGGCGCGAAGGTCCTGGAGAACTTCGCGCGGCGCATCTGCCGGTTCGAGAAGCGCTTCTCGATGTCCGGGCTCCTCGAGTCGCAGGTCAAGGCGATCCGCGAGCAGGTCGGCGACGGCAAGGTCGTCTGCGCGCTGTCCGGCGGCGTGGACTCGACCGTCGCCGCGACCTTGATCTCCAAGGCGATCGGCAAGAACCTCTTCTGCGTGTTCGTCGACACCGGCCTCCTGCGCCACGGCGATCGCGAGCGCGCCGAGAAGGTGCTCGGGCAGGAGCTCAAGCTCAATTTGAAGGTCGTGGACGCGTCGAAGCTCTTCCTCGGGCGCCTGAAGGGCGTGTCGAACCCGGAAAAGAAACGGAAGATCATCGGCAAGACGTTCATCGAGGTCTTCGACAAGGAAGCGAAACGGATTAAGGGAGTATCGTTCCTGGCGCAAGGAACGTTATACCCGGACGTGATTGAATCCGTGTCGGTGCACGGACCCTCCGTCGTCATCAAGAGCCATCACAACGTCGGGGGCCTGCCGAAGAAGATGAAGCTTCGTTTGGTTGAACCCCTGCGCATGCTCTTCAAGGACGAGGTCCGCCGCCTGGGCAAGGAGATGGGCATCTCCCAGGACCTGCTCGGCCTGCACCCGTTCCCCGGCCCCGGCCTCGCGATCCGCGTGCTCGGCGCCGTGACCCCCGATCTGCTCAAGACCTTGCGCGACGCCGACCTCGTCATGCGCCAGGAGCTCAAGGCCGCCGGCTGGTACGACAAGGTGTGGCAGGCCTTCGTGGTCATCCTCCCCTCCGTGCGCTCCGTCGGCGTGATGGGCGACGGCCGCACCTACGAGAACACGGTCGTCGTGCGCTCCGTGGACAGCCGCGACGGGATGACGGCCGACTGGTCCCGCCTCCCGTACGACCTGCTGCAGAAGATCTCAAGCCGCATCGTCAGCGAAGTCAAAGGCGTGAACCGCGTCGCTTACGACATCTCCTCCAAGCCTCCGGCGACGATCGAATGGGAGTGATGACCAACGCGCCTGCCTCCGTCGATATCCCGAACCTCCCGCTCTTGCGCAGGGGCAAGGTCCGGGACGTCTATGATCTCGGCGAGAAGCTGCTCATCGTGGCGTCGGACCGGCTCTCGGCGTTCGATGTGGTCCTGCCGACTCCGATCCCCGACAAAGGGAAGATTTTGACGACGGCGGCGCTGTTTTGGTTCGACTTGACCAAGGATGTGGTGCCGAACCACCTCATCTCCGCCGACTTCGACACCATTCAAAAAGCCCTGCCCGTCGGGATCAAGCTGGATAAGAACTGGTTCGACGGGCGCATGATGCTGGTGCATAAGGCACAGAGGATCGACGCGGAGTGCGTGGCGCGGGCGTATCTGGCGGGCTCGGGTTGGAAAGAATACAGATTGAACGGCAACGTCGTTGGTCACTCGCTTCCGGCGGGACTCAAAGAGGCCGACAAATTGCCTTCGCCCATTTTTACGCCCGCGACGAAGGCGGATGAAGGGCACGACGAGAACATCTCGCGCGAGAAACTGGCCGAGATGATCGGAACGGAACTGGCCGAGAAGTTGGAAGGATTAACCCTTCGGGTTTTTAACGTCGCGTCCGAGCACTTGGCAAAGCGCGACCTGTTGCTTGCCGACACGAAATTCGAATTCGGCTATATCAACGGCAATTTGTGTCTTATCGACGAGATCCTCACGCCCGATTCTTCCCGCGTGTGGGAGAAGAAGGATTGGCATCCGGGCAAGACGCCCGACGGCTTCGACAAACAATTCGTGCGCGATTATCTCGAGAAATCGGGCTGGAACAAGGTTCCCCCCGCTCCCGCTTTGCCGCAAAACGTCGTGGACGGCACGCTGTCCCGCTATCGCGATTTCCTCGCAAAGGTGACCAAGTGAGCATAAAGATCCAGGCGGCGAATGTTCACCTCATCGAGGTCAAGCTCCGGACCGAGTTCAACGACGCCGAGGGCGCGGCGGCCTTCGCCCTCCTGCGCGAGCAAGGCCTGTCGGCCCTCAAAGAGGTCCGGACCGGCCGGCTCTACGAGGTCACCGGCTCGCTGACGGCCAACCAGGCCCACCAGGCCGGCAAGGATCTTCTCTGCGACGCCGTGACCCAGGAGTTCCGCCTGGTCCCGCCCTCGCCCGCGCCGATGAACGGCATGAACTTCTGGCGCGTCGAGGTCTGGCTCAAGCCGACCGTCTCGGATCCCGTCGGAGCCACGGTCGCCGAGGCGATCGCCGAGGGCGGCCTTCAGCGCCCGACCTCCGCCCGCTGCGGGATGCTTTACCTGCTCAACGGCCGCGCCGTGAAGGCGCAGGTCGAGAAGGCCGTGGCCAAGTCCCTGGCCAATCCGCTCATCCACCGCGTCGTCGTCACCGAGGCACACCCGTGAGCCAGCTCGCCGAGACCAACCAAGACGCCTTCCCCATCCTCGGCAAGTCGCCCAAGGACCTGCGCGCGATCGGCGCCCAGCGGCACCTGTCGCTGTCCGACGCGGAGTGGGGCGCGATCCAGGCCCACTTCAAGACCCTGAAGCGCGAGCCGTCGCTGGCGGAGATCGAGACGATCGCCCAGACCTGGTCCGAGCACTGCAAGCATAAGACCTTCACCTCCCCGATCCGCTACACCGAGGGCAAGAAGGTCCGCACGATCAAGAACCTCTTCGCCGAGACCATCGTCGCCGCCACCGAGTCCGTCAAGAAGCCGTGGTGCCTCTCCCTCTTCAAGGACAACGCCGGCGTCGTCGCGTTCGGCAAGAAGTGGGCGCTGGCCTTCAAGGTGGAGACCCACAACCACCCGTCGGCCCTCGAGCCCTACGGCGGCGCGGCCACCGGCGTCGGCGGCGTGGTGCGCGACATCCTGGGCGTGGGCCTGGGCGCCAAGCCCGTCCTCAACACCGACACCTTCTGCTTCGGCCGCCCCGACTACAAGGGCGCTCTCCCCGAGGGCGCGCATCACCCGACGCGGACCTTGCGCGGCGTGGTCGCCGGCGTGCGCGACTACGGCAACCGCATGGGCATTCCCACGGCCGGCGGCGGCATTTGGTTCGACGACGACTATCGCCTCAACCCGCTCGTGTTCTGCGGCACCGTCGGCATCATGCCCCAGTGGGCCGTCAAGAAGGAGGTCAAGCCCGGCGACCTGATCGTCGCGGTCGGCGGCCGCACGGGCCGCGACGGCCTGCACGGCGCGACGTTCTCCTCGGCGAACCTCGGCGCGGACGCCCCCTCCTCCGCGGTCCAGATCGGCCACGCGATCCAGGAGAAGCGCGTCCTCGACGCCCTGCTCGCGGCCCGCGACAAGAAGCTCTACGGCTCGGTCACCGACTGCGGCGCGGGCGGCTTCTCCTCGGCCATCGGCGAGCTCGGCGCGGACTGCGGCGCGCGCGTTCGCCTCGAGAACGCCCCCCTCAAGGTCTCCGACCTCGACAGCTGGGAGATCTGGCTGTCCGAATCCCAGGAGCGCATGGTCCTGGCCGTGCACCCGAAGTCCCTCAAGGCGCTCGAGGCCGTGTTCGCCGCCGAGGGCTGCGAGCTCGCGGTCCTGGGAGAGTTCACCCGCACCGGCAAGCTCGAGGTCGTGCACCACGAGCGGACGATCGTCGAGCTCGACATGAAGTTCCTCCACAAGGGCCTGCCGCGCGTCGAGCGCGAGGCCGTCTGGACCAATAACCACGCCGCGAAGCCCGCGGGCGGCGTCACGAAGAAGGCCGGCGAGGCCCTGCGCGAGATGATCGGCCACCTCAACGTCTGCTCCCGCGAGTGGGTGATCCGCCAGTACGACCACGAGGTCCAGGGCGGCACCATCGTCAAGCCCCTGCAGGGCGTGCGCCACGACGGCCCCGGCGACGCCTGCGTGATCTGGCCCCACGCCGCGACCGGCGACATGGACGATTTCTCCTGCTTCGCCGTCGGCCACGGGCTCAACCCCGACTACGGCCGCATCGACCCCTACTGGATGGCGCTCGCGGCCGTCGACGAGGCCCTGCGCAACCTGACCTGCGTCGGCGCCGACCCGTCCCGCGCCGCCTTGCTCGACAACTTCTGCTGGGCCAGCCCCGAGGACCCGAAGCAGCTCGGCGCGCTCGTGCGCGCCGCCGAGGGCTGCCGCGACGCGGCCAAGGGCTTCTCCACCCCCTTCATCTCCGGCAAGGACTCGATGTTCAACCAGTCCAAGGACGAGAAGGGCAAGGAGCTCCCGATCCCCGGCACCTTGCTCGTCTCCGCCGTGGCCCCCGTCCCCGACGGGCGCAAGGCCGTCACGATGGACTTCAAGGGCCCGGGCAACGCCCTCTACCTCATCGGCCGCACCAACGACGAGCTCGGCGGGTCCCTGTACCACCGCATCCTCGGCCGCACCGGAGGCGAGGTCCCCAAGGTCAACCCCGCCTCCGCGCTCGACGGCTTCAAGGCCCTGCACGCGGCGATGACCCGCGGCCACGTCCTCTCCGCCCACGACCTGTCCGAGGGCGGCCTGGCCCTGTGCGCCGCGGAGATGGGCTTCACCGGCGAGTTCGGCTGCCTGCTCGACCTCGACGAGTGCCCGCGCGACCCGCGCATCTACTCGAACGAGACCTTGCTTTTCTCGGAGTCCCCCTCCCGGATCCTCGTCGAGGTGAAGCCGGAGAACGAGAGCGCCTTCCTGCGCCATTTCGGCAAGAGCGCCAAGTCCGCGATGGTCCGCCGCGTCGGCCAGACCACGGCCAACCCGATCATCAAGGTGACGGGCCTCGAGGGCTCGACCTGCCTCGAGGAATCGCTCAAAGAGCTCAAGGAAGCATGGCAGACCGCCCTGCCGAGGATCCTCGGATGAAAAAGCCCAAAGTCCTGATCCTGCGCGCCGCCGGCGTCAACTGCGAGCTGGAGACCGCCAACGCCTTCAAGCACGTCGGCGGCGACCCCGAGCTCGTCCACATCTCCGAGCTCCGCGGCGGCAAGAAGAAGCTGATGGACTACGCGATCCTCTCCATCCCCGGCGGCTTCTCCTACGGCGACGACGTCGGCGCCGGGAAGGTCCTGGCCAACCAGGTGCGCCACACCTTGACCGACCTGCGCCAGTTCGTCCGCCTCGGCCGCCCCGTCATCGGCATCTGCAACGGCTTCCAGGTCCTCGTCAAGGCCGGCATCCTGCCCCACTCCAACGCCTGCGACCAGAGCGCCTCCTTCACCGTCAACGACTCGGGCAAGTTCGAGACGCGCTGGACCCACCTGCGCATCAACACCCAGTCCTCCTGCCTGTTCTTCAAGGGCCTGCCCGAGATGATCGAGCTCCCCGTGGCGCACGGGGAAGGGAAATTAGTCTTGAAATCCCCGCGCCACCTCGAAGATTTGAAGAAAACGAAGTCGATCGCCCTCCAGTACGTCACCGAGGACGGCAAGCTCATGGGCTACCCGCACAACCCCAACGGCTCCATCTTCAACATCGCCGGCCTCACCAACCCCGAGGGCAACGTCCTCGGCCTGATGCCCCACCCCGAGCGCTTCATGTCGCTGCATCACCACCCGAACTGGACCCGCCAAACCTACCGCAAGGCGCCCGTCGGCCTGGAGATGTTCAAGAACGCCGTCGACTACGCCCGCTGAACCGGCGCCGAAGCGGTGCCTGGCATCCCGTTGTTGCATAACCCCCGCTGACTTCCCTGTTTTCAACAGGTATACTTAAGCCATGTGCGGAATATTCGCCGTCTCCGGGCGTCCCGACGCGGCCGAGCTGACCCAGCTCGGCCTTTTCTCTTTACAGCACCGCGGCCAGGAGAGCGCGGGCATCGTGACCGTCA
>JAMPYD010000130.1 GCA_023700845.1 Elusimicrobiota bacterium
CCATTACTTGATCCCTCCCTTCGCCTTCAGGAGATCGACCAGCTTGCCGGCGACTTCCTCGGTGCTGCCCGTGAGCATTTCCGCGCCGGCGCCCGCGACCGGAACGAAGTAGTCGACGCGTTTGACCTTCGCGCCGCTGGCTCCCACCGCGTCCCCCGCGACTCCGAGGGCGGCGGCGTCGAGCACGGGGATCTCCGCGGAGGCGACCTTGCGGATGCCGCGGATGCCGACGTAGCGCGGCTCGTTGATGCCGGTCTGGATCGAGAGGACGCAGGGGAGCTCGATGTCGCTGATCTCCTGGTTGCCCCCTTCGATCTCGCGGCCGATGCGGAGCGACTTTCCGTCCTTCGTCTCGATCTTGTTCACGACCGAAGCGTAGGGTAGGTCGAGCAGCGCGGCGATCATGCCTCCCACCTGCGCTGCGCCGTCGTCCGCGAGCGCGCCGGTGAGAATCAGGTCGTAGTTCGCCTTCTTTGCGGCGGCGGCGAGAATCGTCGCGATCCCGAGGCCGTCGGAGCCTTCGAAGGCTCCATCGGTCGCGATGAGCCCCTGCTCCGCGCCCATCGCCATTTCGCGGCGGACGATCTCCTCCGCGTCGGAGTCGCCAACGGAGATCACGGTGACCTTGCCGCCGTCACGCTCGACGATCTGGATCGCTTCTTCGACCGCGTAGTTGTCCCACTCGTTCACGGAGTAGACGAGGTCGTCGCGCTTGATGTCGGTTCCGCCGGGCGCGACGCTGATCTCGTTCTCCGCGGAGTCGGGTACGCGTTTCACACAAACCAGAATTTCCATATCAGGCTCCTAAAGAAAAAGATCAGTGCTGAAGCTGTCCGTCGACGAGCTCTACGAGGTCGATGACTTCCATCTTCCCTTCGAGCCCCGCGACCTTGATCGCGTCTTCGATGTTGGTCATGCAGAAGGGGCAGGCGGTGACGATGACGTCGGCGCCCGCTTCTTTCGCCTGGTTCACCCGGACGACTCCCATGCGCTGCTCTTCGTCCGGCTCGTAGAAGAGCATGAGCCCGCCGCCGCCGCAACAGAAAGAGCGGTCGCGGCAGTGGCCCTCCATCTCGACGCGCTTGAGGCCGGGGATGGAGTCGATCGCGTTTCGCGGCGCGTCGTAGGTGTCGTTGTGGCGCCCCAGGTAGCAGGGGTCGTGAAACGTGTAGGTCTTGGTCGCATCCGCGAGCGGGTTGAGCTTGAGCTTCCCGTTCTCGACGAGCAGCGCGATGACCTCGCTGACGTGCTGCACCGGTGGCATGTCGGCGTAGTCGTTCCGGAGAGCATTCAGCGCGTGCGGATCGTTGACCACGATTTTCTTCGCTTCGGACGCCTTGATCGCCTCGGTGTTCTGTTCCTTGAGACTCTGGAAGAGCATCTCCTCGCCGAAGCGGCGGACGTCGTGGCCCGAGTCCTTCTCGTCCTTGCCGATGATGGCGAAGTCGATCCCGCCCTTCGCGAGCACACGCGCGGTCGCCTGGGCGATCTTCTGCCCACGGTCGTCGTACGACGAGGCGCTGTCGACGAAGTAGAGCGTCTCGGCGGTGTCGCCGTTCTCGACGCTCTTCACGTCCACGCCTGCGCCCGCGGTCCACTCGCCCCGCTTCTTCTCGAGCTTGCCCCACGGGTTGCCGCGCTTCTCGAGGGCGCTCATCGGCTTCTGGAGCGATTGAGGCACGAGGCCGTCGTCGACCATGCCGCGGCGCAGGTCGACCATCTTGTCGATGTACTCGATGCCGACCGGGCATTCCTCTTCACAGGCGCCGCACGTGGTGCACGACCAGATCTCGTCTTCGCTGTAGATTCCGCCGATGAGGTTGGGACTCTCGGCCTTGATCTCGTCGAAGATCGGGTAGCGGTCGTACAGATAATCGCGAGCCTTGATGCTGATGAATCGCGGGGAGAGGGGCCGCTTCACGGCGTTGGCGGGACAGTGGTCACTGCAGCGCCCGCAGTCGACGCAGCTGTAGAAGTCGAGGATGTGCTTCCAGGTGAAGTCCTCGATCTTCTTCACGCCGAACGATTTCAGGTCGTCGAGCTGCGCGTCGGAGACGCCGTGCACGACCGGCTTCACGTTCCCCGTCTTCACGCGCATGAAATAGACGTTGAAGAGCGAGGTGATGACGTGGAAGTGCTTGCCGAGCGGCAACAGGCAGAGGAAGAAGAAGAACGTCAGATCGTGAATCGTGTACGCGACCAGGTTGATGCGCGACAGCGTCGGGACCGGCGTGCCGGCCATCAGAAGCTCGAATCCCCAGGGCAGGGTCAACGGAACCAGGTGAGCCGCGCCTTCGCCCTTCGCGGCGGCGAGGCTTCCCTCGAACACGCCCTCGGAGATCATCAGGGTGGCGATGAGCCCCAGGACGAGCAGCGCCTCGGGGGTGTGGTCCTTGCCCAGCTTCTCCGGTACCGCGTAACGCGCGGGCTTGAAGAACGCGCGACGGATCGCGAGGATCACCACCGCCACCAGGACAGCGGTGGCTGCGACGTCCTTGACGACGTTGTAGATCGAGCCGAGAGCGCCGCTGAAGCCGGGCAGGGTGAAGCCGTCCACGAAGCCGAGCACCACCATCTGCGTGGAGCGCGCCGCGAGGATGAGGAAGCCGAAGAAGACGACGATGTGGAGCACGCCGGCCAGCATGTAGCGCGGTTGTCGCCACTGCGCGAGCCAGAGCTTGAGGACGAGCATGATCCGCAAGGGGATCTGGCCGAAGCGCGGATCCGGAGCGGCATGCAGCAGCGGCACGATGCGGCGCCCCATGATCCAGGCGAAGCACGCGAGCCCGATGATCGGGATCAGCACGAACAGCCAGTCGAGGGGCATACCCTTCAGAACCGCCGTCGCGGGGGAAAAGGGCTCATGGACCATGGCGTTCTCCAGCGAAGCTCTCGAAGCTATTTGCCCCCGAAGGCGTCCTCGGGAATGTCGACGACGACGCTGCTGCCCGACAGAATCGCTTCCATCCTCCCGAGAGTAACCGGAAGCAGGATCTGCGTGAAGAACTCCGAGCTCTTGATCTGACCTTCGTAGAACGCGAGGTCCTTCTCCTTCGCTCCGTTGGCCAGGGCCTCGGCGGCGATACGCGCGCGCCACAGGAGCATCCATCCGACGATTACGTCGCCACAGACCTCGAGGAACGGATGTGCATGGGCGGCGGCGCCCATCAGGTTTCCATACATGGCGGTCATGCCCATCGTCCGGGCGACTTCTTCGAGCTTGAGCAGAGCTTCCTCGAGCTTCTCGGCCATCGGAGCGGTGCGATCGATGTCGGCGGCCGCGCTCACGGTGCGGCGGATCTCCTCGCCGAGGTCGACGATCGGGCGGCCGCCGTTCTGGCCGAGCTTGCGGAAGAGGAGGTCCATCGCCTGGATGCCGTTGGTCCCCTCGTAGATGGAGGTGATGCGGCAGTCGCGCAGCAGCTGCTCCATCGGGTACTCGCGGATGTAGCCGTAGCCGCCGTAGACCTGGATGCCGAGGCTGCAGACGTCGAGCGAGCGCTCGGTGGTGTAGGCCTTGGCGATCGGGATCAGGAAGTCGACGATTCCCTGGAGCCGCGTCTTCTCTTCCTTGTCGTCTGCCGTGACGATGCCGTCGAAGCAGCGGGCGATGTAGGCCGAGAGGCTGCGGAGGCTCTCGACGTAGACCTTCATGAGCATCAGCATCCGGCGCACGTCAGGGTGCTGGATGATCGGAACGCCCGGGGCGTTCTTGTCCATTGCCTGCATCAGGTGGCGCCCCTGGATGCGGGTGCGGGCGTAGTTGACGGCGTAGAGGTAGGCGGCGCTCGCGCAGGCGAGCCCCTGGTCGCCGACCATGAGGCGCGCGTCGTTCATCATGAGGAACATGGCGCGCATGCCCTTGTTGGGCTCTCCGAGGAGCGTGCCGCGGCACTTGCCCTTGCTGCCGAGGGCGAGCGAGGCGGTGACGTTGCCGTGGATGCCCATCTTCTCTTCGATGCCGGTGCAGACGACGTCGTTCGGCTCGCCGAGGCTGCCGTCGTCGTTGACCCAGATCTTCGGGACGAGGAAGAGGGAGATGCCGGAGGTGCCGGCGGGGGCACCTTCGATGCGCGCCAGCACGGGGTGAATGATGTTGTTCACCATGTCGTGCTCGCCGCTGGAGATGAAGATCTTGTTGCCGACGATGGAGTAGGTGCCGTCGGGATTCGGCGTCGCGGTCGTGGTGAGGGCGCCGACGTCGGAGCCGGCCTCGGGTTCGGTGAGCAGCATCGTGCCGGTCCACTCGCCCGAGAAGAGCTTCTTGAGGAAGAGCTTCTTCTGCTTGTCGGTGCCGAACTCCTTGACGAGCTCGCCGGCGCCGTGCGTGAGGCCGCCGTACATCATGAAGGCGAAGCTTCCGGCCATCATGTACTGCGCGGCAGTCGACGCCACTGTGCGGGGCATGCCCTGGCCGCCCCACTCGGGATCCTCGGTCATGGCGAGCCACTCGCCTGCGCGGAGCGCCTTCCAGGCCTTGTGGAACGATTCGGGGACCTTCACGTTCCCGTTGTCGAACTGGACACCGATCCGGTCGCCGTCGAACTGGGTCGGCAGGATCTCCTTGACCGCGAGGTTCCGCGCCTCGTTGATCACCAGGTCGATGGCTTTCCGGTTGAAGTCGGCGAAGCGCTCATGCTTGGCGAGCTCTTCGACCTTCAGCTGTTCGTGAAGGATGAAATCGATGTCTCTGCGATCCACGAGTGTCTGTGCCATGGTGTCTCCAATGAGGAATCAGGGAAGTCGTAAAGGGGATCCTCAGATCCGTTCGAACACTGTTGCGATGCCCTGACCGAGGCCGATGCACATCGTGGCGACGCCGGTCTGGTAGTTGCCTGTTTTCATCTGGTGGAGCAGGGTCGTCGTGATGCGCGCCCCGGAGCAGCCGAGCGGGTGGCCGAGCGCGATGGCGCCGCCGTTGAGGTTGACCTTGTCCTGGTGGTCCTTCAACTGGAGGTCCTTGAGCACGGGGAGCGACTGTGCCGCGAATGCCTCGTTGAGCTCCCAGAGGTCGATGTCCTTGATCTTCATCTGGGCGCGCGCGAGGACCTTCTTCACCGCGGGGACCGGGCCGTAGCCCATGATCGAAGGATCGACGCCCGCGGTGGCCATCGCCCTGACCTGCGCCATGGGCTGGAGGCCGAGCGACCGGGCTCGCTCCTTCGACATCACGAGCAGGGCCGAGGCGCCGTCCGAGATCGCTGAGGAGTTGCCCGCGGTGACCGTGCCGTTTTTCGGGTCGAAGACCGGCTTGAGGGCGGTGAGGCCTTCCATTGTGGTGTCTTCGCGGATGACCTCGTCGTAGTCGTAGACCACTGAGAAGCCGTTCTCGTCGTGGCCTTCGAGCGGCACGATCTCGTCCTTGAAGCGCCCTTTGGCGCGCGCCGCGGCGGCGCGCTGGTGCGACTGCAGGGCGAACTTGTCCTGCTGCTCGCGCGTGACGCCGTGCATCTTCGCGAGCACCTCGGCCGTGATTCCCATCATCCCGGCGGCCTTGGCTGCGTACTTGCTGGAGGCGGGATTAGGGTCGACGCCGTGCGTCATCGGGATGTGGCCCATGTGCTCCACCCCGCCGACGACGAACACCTCGCCCATGCCCGTCATGATCGACATGGCGGCCGTGTGCAGCGCGCTCATCGACGAGCCGCAGAGGCGGTTGATCGTCTGGGCGCTGGCTGTGTGCGGGATGCGGGTCATCAGCGACGCGAAGCGCGCGATGTTGAATCCCTGCTCCATGGTCTGCTGCACGCAGCCCCAGATCACGTCCTCGATCTCGTTGGGATCGACCTTGGGGTTGCGATCGAGCAGCGCGGTGATCATCGCCGCCGAGAGGTTCTCGGCGCGTACGTTCCGGAACATGCCGCCCTTGGAGCGGCCCATCGGAGTGCGAACGGCATCAACAATGACGACGTCTTTCATCGCTTACCTCGCTTCGTGGTAGGTCGCGCCCGCCTCGGCGAGCTGGACCATCTTGGCGGTGGGTTCGTAGAGCTTTCCGAGCGAGGCGAACTTCGCCGCCTTCTCGCAGAGGGCCTTGAGTCCGACGGCGTCGGCGTAGCGGAACGGGCCGCCGCGGAACGGCGGGAAGCCGAGGCCGTAGATCAGCGCGATGTCGACTTCGACCGGCGTGTTGACGATCTTGTCCTCGAG
>JAMPYD010000131.1 GCA_023700845.1 Elusimicrobiota bacterium
CGGGCTTCTGCGTGCTGACCGGGGCGCTCGTCGGCGGCGGCCGGGTCGCGCTCGGCCGCGCGGAGCGCGCCGCCGCCGCCGCGCTCGAGCGCGCGCTGGGCTGGACCGCGCGCGAGACTTTGCTCGCCGACGCCGCCGAGCTCGCCGCCCTCGGCGTCCTCTCCGGCCTCGCGGCCTCCGCGACGGCCGCGGGGCTCGGCTGGGCCGTCGCCCGGCGCCTGTCCGTGCCCTTCGCCGCCGATCCGCGGGAGGCCGCCCTGCTCTTCGCCGCCGCGGCGCTCCTGCCCGTCGGCGTCGGCCTGCTCGCCGGGGCCGCGGGACGCCGCGCCGCCGTGATGGACGCCCTGCGCCGCGATGCCTGAAGGTCCCAGTGCCTTCATGGGTCAAACGGCCCGGCACTGTGCTAGAATCGGCCCATGAAGAACCTCCTCCCCGCCCTCGCCCTGCTCCTGTCGCCGCTGGCCGCCTCCGCCGACAACGGCGCCCTGCCCGCTTTCCGGTTCACCGGCGCCGCGCAGCTGCGCGCCGAAAAGACCGCGTTCGCCGCGCCCGAGCCGCGCCCGGCCGACGTCGTGTCCCAGAGCCACATGCACATCCAGGCGGGCAAGGACGTCCTGTTCGGCTACGCCAAGACGCCCGAGCAGTTCGCCGAGGCCTCCGCCTACTGGGCGGAGGTGCTCCGGTCCGCGGGCATCGAGCCCGGCGCGGCGACCTATAAAGACGGCCTCTTCACCCTCGCCTACCGCACGGCCGACGGCCGCGCGCTTCGCGGCTTCATGGCCGACCCCCGCCAGTTCCCGCCGAAGGACGAGGCGGGCCTGCGGGCCAACATGGCCCTGGCCTCGAAGGCGCTGTCCGACGCGGGCCTGTCCCCGGTCTCGGCGCGCGTGCTGAACCTCGAGTACGCCCTGCCGACCTACTCGATCCTCTACCTCGTCAAGCCCGAGGCCCTTCGCGAGCACGAGACCCAGCTCCGCGTGCTGAAGCCGGGCGACGACATCGACGCGGGACTGATCCGGGCCTCCGGCGTGAGCGTCGTGCAGAAGCCCTCGCCGTGGCTGCTCGTCTACATCGGCCCCGAGCTCGGCTACGTCGGCCTGATCGCGAAGACCGCGGAGGACCTCGCCGTCCGCCTCGAGAAGCGCAAGGCCCTCCTCGTCGCCGCGGGCAAGAAGATCATCGGCCACGCGCTCGTCGCCGTGGACCACGACGAGTACAAGTTCGGCGCCGAGCTCCTCTTTTTCCAGTAGGCGTCCGCCGCGCCGTTCCTCAGTCGTCGGAGCGGCGGCCGAGGGACCCGTTCCGGAAGACGTCCCGGTCGAGGGAGCGGACCTTGCGGCGGGAGATGCCGTACCAGGCCAGCGCGCAGCCCGAGGTCAAAGCGAGCCGCGGGGGAGTGACGCCCCGGAACAGCATGACCAGAGCGGCGACCGCGGCCGCGGGCAGGAATATCCAGCGCAGGTGCTCGAGCTTCATACGCGCCGCCAATCATAATATAGAATAGCCGCCTGATGGGCGACTCTCCCGCCGCCGCCACGCCTCCTCCCGCCTCGGGCGACCTGATGGCCCTGCGCTACCAGCGCCTGGTCCTCCTCAACCGCATGTCGGTCGCGCTGTTCGGCGACAAGCCCTTCGCTGCGGCCCTGCCCGAGGCCTGCCACGCCGCGATGGCGCTGATGAGCGCGCAGTCGGTCTCCGTGTACTTCACCGACGAGCGCGGGAACTCCGTCCTCGCCTACCGCCACGCCGACAAGCGGCTCTCCGACGAAGCGGCGCGCCGCGCCGAGGCGGACCTGCTCGCCAGCGCGTTCTCCGGCAAGCGCATCGTGACGAGCGCCGCGGACGGCCGCGGCTGGGAGGCGGCGCCGCTGCTGCACCTGACCGCCGAGGAGGCCCTGCTGACCGGCGGCGTCGTCTTCGGCCGCGTGAAGGCCGAGCCGCTCGACGCGGAGCGGGAGGGCGGCCTCGTCGAGATCGCGCGCCACCTGCGCAACGCGCGGCTGATCCAGCAGACGCTCCAGAACCGGAAGATCTCCGCCGCGATCGTCGACCAGTCCTCGGAGGCGATCTTCGTGACCGACCTGGAGCAGAAGGTCCTGACCTGGAACTCCGGGGCCGAGCGCCTTTTCCAGTGGCGCCGCGACGAGGCGCTCGGCCGCCACGGCGCCTTCCTCGTGCCGCCGGACCGCGTCGAGGAGATCGAGACGGTCGTCAAGGAGGTCCTCGCCCGGGGCTCCAAAACCCCGGTCGAGACCGAGCGCCTGCGCAGCGACGGGACCTCCGTCGCGGTCGAGGGCTCGTTCACCCTCCTCAAGGACGACTCCGGCGCGCCGTTCGCGATCGTGCGCTCCTACCGCGACATCACCAAGCGCAAGCAGGTCGAGCGCATGAAGGCCGAGTTCACCGCTTTGGTCAGCCACGAGCTGCGCACGCCGCTGACGGCCATCCGCGGCTTCGCGGAGACCCTGCGGGACTTCGGCGACGAGCTGGAGGCGGAGAAGCGGCGTCACTACCTGCAGATCATCCTCGACGAGGCGACGCGGCTGTCGCACATGGTCGGGGACTTCCTCGACATCGCCCGCATCGAGGGGGGCGGCATCGAGACCGAGCTCTCGGAGGTGCGGACCGCGCCCCTGTTCGACCGGATCGAGCGCCTGTTCAAGGAGCACCCCTCCAAGCCGAGCTTCCGGCTCGAGGTCGGCCCCGGCGCGGAGTCCCTGCGCGGCGACGAGGAGCAGCTGTACCGCCTGTTCGTCAACCTCGCCGGCAACGCGCTGAAGTACACGCCCCCCGGAGGAGCCGTGACGCTGAGGGCGGAGGCCCGGGGCGAAGACGTCGAGCTCAGCGTGGAGGACCAGGGCCCGGGGGTCTCGAAGGAGGACCAAAAGCGCCTCTTCGAGAAGTTCTACCGCGCGGGCGACGCCGTCACGCGCAAGACCCCGGGCACGGGCCTCGGCCTCGCCATCTGCAAGGGCATCGCCGAGGCGCACGCGGGAACGATCCGCATCGAGAGCGAGCCCGGCCGCGGCGCCCGCTTCATCGCCCGCCTGCCGAAAAAAGGCCCGCGCGGCTAAAGCGCGTCGGCCTCGGTCTTCTTCTCGGCGCAGGACTCTTCCGAGCCGCAGGCCCCGGCGCCGTCTCCCGAGCCGATCTCCGGAGGCTCCGAGCGCTTCTTCTTCTTCGCCTGGGCCTTCTTCTTCGCGTTCGGATCGACGGGATCGCCGTTCTCGTTGAAGCGGTACGTCGACGCCCCTTCCTCGGGCGAGCGGGACTTGTACTTGGAGCGCTCGTAGTCGTAGCCCTTCTTCGCCGGCTTCTTCTTCGCCTTGGGAGCGGGCTTGATCTCCTCGTTTTGGATCGGGTCGTCCTCGGCGCGGACCGAGCCCGAGGGGGCGGCGAAGGCGAGGATCAGGGCGCCGCTCAGGAAAAGTCGTCGTGGTGTCATGTTCTTAGTATAGCCTCCCGCCCCCCCTCTTTCAAGCTCGATTAAGCGGAGCGTTCGCCGACGAGGGTCAGCTCCTCGCGGTCGTGGAACAGGTGGCGCGCGCGCAGGAGCGCGCACTTCGGGCGCAGGGCCCCGGCCCGGCTCAGCACGCGCAGGGGATCGTGGCGGCCGAACTTCAGGTTGACGACGAAGCGCCGGCACCAGCCCTTGTCGAGCCATTGGCCGAGCAGATCGGCGATCCGGTCCGGATCCTCGACCATGTCGCAAAACAGCCAGTCGACCGTCTCCGCCGGCGCGTACTTGAAGGCGTCCTCGGCCTTATGCGTGATGGCCGCGTGGATCGCGCCTCCCTTGAGAGGGCCGTTGTCGACGGCGACGACGAGGGCCCCGCGCTTGGCCGCGCTGTAGCTCCAGCCGCCCGGAGCCGCTCCCAGGTCGACGACGGTCTCGCCCGCCTGCGGCTCGCGTCCGAGCAGGCCGTAGGCCTCCTCGGCCTTCAGGTAGGAGCGGGACGGGGCCTGGGGGTCGTCGGCCATGCGCCGCTGGCCGCCGGCGACCGCCTCCCGGGAGACATAGGCCCGGTCGAAGGCGGGAAGGTAGGCGAAGAAGCCGCGCGCGGGCCCGGGGCCCGGGCGCCCGTGGACGGCGAGCTTGGCCACGCGCGACATGCGCCCCTTCACCCGGGCGAAGGCCTCCTCGGCGGCCGTCTTCGCGCGGCGGCTGAGCCCCGGCTCCCCCGAGGATTCGACGCAGAACGGCCACGGCCCCTCGAAGCGCTCGTCCTTCGTCGACGCGGTGAAGAAGTCGGCCATGGCGCCGGCCAGAGCGTTGAGGGACTTGCCCTCGACGGTCGCGGGCGACTTCAGCGACAGGTGCGCGAAGCACAGCTCGCCCGCGCCGTCGGGCCCGAGCACCCAGCCGGGTCCCGACGCCTCGACGGCGCCGCCGAGCTCCTTGATGAGGAAGGCCTCGTAGCCGGCCTGGCACAAGTGAAGCGTCATTTCCCCACGGCCCGGCGCCAGCGGTTGATCGCCACGCGCACGCCCGCCAGGCCCACGGTGTCGTAGGCCTCGAGCGACTCCCGCAGGCGCTCGATCTCGCCGCTGCCCCTGAGCAGGAACGCCGTGCGGACCAGGGGCGAGGGATAGCGGCGCCCGCCCAGGATCGCGTACGGCCCCTCGGGAGGGGCCTCGAGCGCGGCGATGTCCTTGGCGCGCAGCGCGTACAGGTCCTCGATCTCGGAGAGGCGCGCGGCGCCCCGTGGCCACGCCGTTCCCGCCTCGATCGCCCAATAAAATCGCTGAGGGTCGGTCTCGATCAGGTGGAGCAGAAGTCCCGCGCGCGCGAGCGCGCCGTCGGGGAGCCTCAGCACGGCCGTCTCCGACGGCTCCCACGGGGTGCGGGGCGGGAGCGTCGAGCGCTCGAGCGCCTCGCTCCGGGCGCCCGCCTCGCGCGCGGCCTTCGCCAGGCGCGCGCCGAAGACCGCGGGGTCCTCCGCGCCGCGCTCGGCGGCGAACAGAAGGGTCTTCTGCCAGGCGGCCTGCTCCGCCTCGACGATGGGCACCGGAAAGGCGATCATGGCCCGCGCGGAGTTGAGGACCAGGAGAAGCTCGGCGTCGGTCTCGCCCGTGTCGGGAAGGCGGAGGGCGTCGAACACGATCTCGGGGCGGCCCCCTCCGCGCACGCCGATCGGATCGGGAAGGCCGGAGCCGCTCACCTCGCGGAGCGGGACCCAGCGCGTCGCCGCGAACAGGCGCCGCGCGGCCGGGCTCGCGGAGGCCTGCGCCTGGAGGCGCGAGACCTCCTTCTCCGTCTTGACGTTCAGCCCCGTCTCGGGCGAGCGGGCCGCGCCGGGAAGCGCCAGCAGAAGGGCGGCGAGGGCGGAAAGGCGCCGCATCAGCCGAACAGGTACTGCTTCATGCAGTACACGCTGCCGCCCGACTTGACGAACTCGGAGGTGTCCACCTCGACGACCTCGAGGCCCATCGCCCGCATGTGGCCCGACGCCGCGTTCGCGCCCTTCTGGATGATCGCCGTCTTCGAGCGCCACACCGCGGCGTTGCAGGCCAGGCGGGAGACGGCGTCGGCCTCGGAGGAGGTCACGACGATGGGGAAGATCTTCAGGATCAGCTCCAGGCTCGCGGCGTCGAAGGCCGCCGGGTAGATGAGCACGGTCTCGGCCGTCAGCGGGCAGAAGCACGTGTCGAGGTGGTAGAAGCGCTCGTTGACGAGCTTGAGCTGGATGACGGGGGTCTTGAAGGTGTCGGCGACCTGCTCGAACATGCCGGGGTCGGTCCGGAAGCCGTGGCCGCCCCAGATCAGGCGCTTGCCCGGATGCCACACCGCGTCGCCGGAGCCCTCGAAGGTCTCGTGGCCGCCGGGCTTGGTGCGCGCGACGCGGTAGCCGTGCGCCTCGTACCAGGCCTCGAACGCCTCCGTCTCCTTGCGGCGCGAGGAGTGCCGCATCGACGAGATCAGCGCGACCTTCTCCCCGTCGGGGCGGGTGCCCGCCAGGGAGGAGTTCGCGGCGAAGACCATGTCCTCGAGGCCCGGCGTGGCGGGGATGACGGACACGGGGCAGCCGGCGCCCTCGAACGCGGCCTTGAGGTCCTCCCACTGCTTCTTGGCCTTGTCGATGTTCACGTCGCCGACGTGGCGCGCCATGTAGGGATTTTTCACGGCGA
>JAMPYD010000132.1 GCA_023700845.1 Elusimicrobiota bacterium
CGAGCGGCTGTGCGCCGAGGCGGGCGCGACGACGGTGCGGGCGGCGACGGACCCCGTCGAGCGCGAGCGCCTGTGGGAGGGCCGCCGCGGCGCCTACGCCGCCCTCGCCCGCCTGGCGCCGAACGTGCTCGTCGAGGACGGGGTGGTGCCGCGCGACAAGCTGCCCGACATCGTGCGCCGCATCCAGGAGATCGCGGCCAAGCACCGGGTGAAGGCGTACCTGCTCTTCCACGCCGGCGACGGCAACATCCACCCGAACATCGCCTACGACGAGCGCGACGCCGAGGAGACCGCGCGCGTCAAGGCCGCGGGCCACGACATGCTCCAGGCCTGCGTCGAGCTGGGAGGCTCGCTGTCCGGGGAGCACGGGATCGGGCTCGACAAGCGCGACGCCATGGCCTGGCTGTTCTCCCGTGAAACGTTGGAGCTCTTCCATCGGGTCAAGGACGCGGTCGACCCCGCCGGCCTGGCCAACCCCGACAAGCTGTTCCCTCTGCCGGGAAGCAAGCCCGGCCTCGGCTTCATCCGGCCGCCCGCCGGCGCCCTGTCGGAATACGCGAAGTTGCTCGTCGACAAGGTGAAATCCTCGCCCGGCGCCTCCTTCCGGATCCGGGGCGCCTCGACCCGGTGGAAGGACGAGACCCCCGCGGGCGCCGTCGAGCTTCTGACGACGGGCCTCGGGCGCATCGCCGACCTCGACAAGCGCAACTACACGCTCACCGTCGAGACCGGCGTCTCGATCCACGCCCTGCAGCGCGAGCTGGAAAGCCAGGGCGTCTTCCTGCGCCTGCCCAAGGGCGGCGGCACGGTCGGGGGCCTGCTCGCGACGCGGCCGTGGGCCGGCCTGCGCGAGGACATCCTGGGCATGCGCGTCCTGCTGTCCGACGGCGACGTCGTCGAGCTGGGGGGGAAGGTCGTCAAGAACGTGGCGGGCTACGATCTCGCCCGCCTCCTGCTCGGCACGTGGGGGACCTTCGGCCTCATCCTCGAGGTCACGATGAAGCTCCACGCCCGCCCGGTCGACGCCCCTCAGTCCCTGCCGGCGCCCAAGCCGCCGAAGCTCTCGCTCTGGGCCTCGCGCGTGCGCAAGGCGTTCGATCGCGAGGGGCGGCTCAACCCGGGGCTGGGGTCCTCAATATGAGCGAAGCCCTCGGACGCCTCATCACCGACCTCGGGGAGCGCTCCCTGTACGACTCGGTGAGCCAGTGCTCCCGCTGCGGCTACTGCGAGCAGGCCTGCCCGACCTACGTCGCCACCGGCGACGAGTCCAAGTCCCCGCGCGGGCGCAACCAGATCGTGCGCCTGATGCTCGAGAAAAAGCTGGACGACCCCCAGGCCGCGATGGAGGCCCTGTCCACCTGCCTGACCTGCGGCGCCTGCACGACGGCGTGCTACGCGAAAGTCCCCGTCGTCGACATAGTCTTGGAAGGCCGTCGAATGCTCCGCGGCGAGACCCATTGGCTCGTGAGGGCCGCGTGCCGGCTGCTGGCGACGAGCCCCCGACTCTTCGCCGTTCTCCTCAAAATCGGCTTTCTCCTGAAAAAGTCCGGCCTTTCGTCGTTGGGGCGGCCGGCGCTCCGCGCCGCCGGACTGTCCGTCCTCGCCTCGATGGACGAGCACACCGCCGAATCGCCGTTCTGGAACCTCGACGACCTGACCCACAAGCGCGAGACCCCGGAGTCTCCCGCCTACCGCTATTTCGCGCCGTGCGGCCCGCGCTACCTGTTCCCGCGCGTCGGCCTGGCCACGATGTCCGCCCTCGACGAGCTGCTCGGGAAGGGCGCATACCTCGACAACCCCTGCTGCGGGCTCCTCGCGCACAACTACGGGGAGCTCTCCGACGCCCGCGAGCTGGCCAGGAAAAATATCGAGCACGCGGAGAAGAGCGGGGCCGAGCCGATCGTCGGCGACTGCTCGTCGTGCGTGGCGCATCTAAAGACCTATCCCCAGCTGTTCCTCAAGCCCGAGGACGCGGATTGGCGCGCGCGCGCCGAGGCGTTCTCCAAGCGGATCAAGGACGCCGCCGAGATCTACGGGGCATGCGCCGACCGGCTTCCCCCGGGCGTCGCCGAAGGGGTCGAAACGACCTATCACGATTCCTGCCGGGCGATCAATCCTCAAGGGATACGGAATCAGCCCCGGCTCGCCGCCAAAAAAGCGGCCGGGGGCTCGTTCTGCGAGATGGCGGGCGCGGACGCCTGCTGCGGCGGGGCGGGGGCCTTCGCCTTCGTCCACGGGGACCTGTCCGAGGACCTCCTGAAGAAGAAGGTGGGGAACATCGCGGCCGTTCAGGCGGGCGTCGTCCTGACCAGCGCCACGTCGTGCCTCATCCAGCTTGCCCGTGGATTGAGGAAATACTATCCTGACGCCCGGGTGCTCCATCTCTCCGAGTTCGTCGCCGGGGCCCTCGAGAAAAAACATGGGGCGTAGACAAGAGCTCGAGCAGCGCCAATCCCTCCTCGCCCGCTTCGGGCGGATGGTGGCCGCCGAGACCAGCCTCGACACCCTCCTGACGATCATCGCCGAGGAGGTGCGCAACATCCTCTCCGCCGACCGCTGCTCGGTGTTCCTCGTCGACTTCTACAAGGGCGAGCTGTGGACGAAGATCGCGCTCGGCATGGAGGAGAAGGTCCTGCGCATCCCCATCGGCCAGGGCATCGCCGGCTTCGTCGCCCGCACCGGCTCGGCGGTCAACATCCGCGACGCCTACAAGGACACCCGCTTCGCCCAGGACCTCGACCGCATCACCGGCTACCAGACCCGCACCGTCCTCGCCGTGCCCCTGCGCGGCCGCGACGGCAAGGCCCTCGGGGTCTTCGAGGTCCTCAACAAGTCCCGCGGTTCGTTCACCGAGGAGGATGAGGGCCTGCTGCGCATCCTGGCCACCATGGCCGCCACCTTCATCGAGAACGCCACCCTCTACGACGATCTGCGCCGCTCCCACCTCGAGACCATCTACCGCATGGCGCTCGTGGCCGAGTACCGCGACCAGGAGGACACCGGCCGCCACCTGCGCCGCATGAGCCGCTTCTCCGGCATCCTCGCCCAGGGCATGGGCCTCTCCTTCCTCGAGGCCGAGGAGATCCGCTACGCCGCGCCCCTGCACGACATCGGCAAGGTCGCCATTCCCGACTCCATCCTCCGCAAGCCGGCCAAGCTCACGCCGGAGGAGTTCGAGGAGATGAAGAAGCACACCATCTACGGCGCGAAGATGCTGGCCAACGCCGAGAGCCGCCTCCTGCGCCTGGCCGCGAAGATCGCCGTCGGCCATCACGAGTGGTACGACGGGACGGGCTACCCGTACGCGCTCAAGGGCGACGCGATCTCCATCGAGGCCCGCATCGTCACCGTGGCCGACGTCTTCGACGCCCTGTCGTCGAAGCGCGTGTACAAGGGCGAGTGGACCGTCGAGGACGCCGTCAAGTACATCCGCGAGAAGTCCGGCAAGCAGTTCGACCCGAAGGTCGTCGCCGTCCTCGTCGAGAAGCTCGGGGAGATCCTCGAGGCGCGCGACGAGGAGAACCGGCGCATGGTCGAGGACGAGGCCGCGTCCCTCCAGCAGCACTTCCCGCTCCCGCAGGCCTCCGCGCCGTCGCCCGCCCCGAAGCCCTCCTAGCGCGTCTTCAGGTGTGGGGAGAGCTCGATGTCGAGCGCGAGCAGCCCCAGCGACAGGTCCCGCAGGAAGCAGGCCACCCCGGCCATCAGCGCGAGCACGTCGAGCGCGAACGCGGCCACCACCAGCCCGCCGACGGGCCAGCCCGCGAGGATCTGCAGGAACAGCAGGAAGACCATCAGGCACGACAGGAAGAGGCTCGTGCCGAACAGGGTGATGCAGTGCTGAAGCCAGTGCGCCCTCTTGTGGGTGATCTCGAGCTGCTCGAGAAGCTCCGCGCGGTTCTGGGGCGCGGGGCCGCCGAGCTCGCGGCCGAGGGAGCGGCAGCGGTCGATCGCCCGGCCCAGGCGCGTGGTCGCGGACATCATCAGAAGCCCCACCGCCGAGACGAGCACGGCGGGGGAGATCGCGAACTGAAGCACTCGCGCCAGCGTCTCGGAGTCCGCCTGGGGAAAGGTCATGTTGCCCGATCCTACTAAATCTTGCTATGATGGACGGGAACCGCGGGCGTGGTTCAATGGTAGAACGGGTCCTTGCCAAGGATCAGACGGCGGTTCGATTCCGCTCGCCCGCTCCAATTTTCTCCCCTCCTCGAAACATGCTGAACGTCAACCGCCGGATCCTGATCAGCGCTCCCTACGAATCGGTCCGCAGCTACCTGCGCGACCTGGGCGAGATCGCCCACTACGAGCCTAAGGTCGACTCCATCGCCGTCTCCGCCGAGGGCGAATCCGCCGAGGCGAGCGGCCGCTTCTTCGGCATGCCGTGGCACGGAACCTTCCGCTTCGACTTCGAGCCGGACGGCGGCTACCGCGGCGTGATGCTCTCCGGCCCGCTCAAGCGGATGGAGTGCCGCATGCTGCTTCGCCCCGTCAACGGCGGCACGATGCTCGAGCACGACGAGGAGTACGAGCTTCCCTTCTTCCTTCGCCCCCTGCAGCCCGTGGTCCGCCGCTGGCTGGACCACACCCTCGAGACCGAGCTCGACGTCATCAAAGAGCGCGCCGAGGCCCTGAACCGCCGCCTCCAGCTGCAAGTCCTCGAGTCCTGACAAGGGGCATTCGGCCCGCGCCTCGCGGGGTCCAACGCCTTTTTCCTCCTGGGCCATCGTGCCCCCGACGGCGCGTCTCTCGCGGCCCTATGCTCCCCCTAGCGCGGTAGCAACCGCGCATGTCGTTAAAGTGAGAGGGGTTGCGTATGAAGAAAATGCTCGCAGTGCTGTCGGTGATGGCGATGACTATTCCCGTTCCCGCGTCGGCCCGCGGTTTCGACGGCGACATCGGGTCGTGGCGCCGGGAAATGCGCGAGATCCGCGTGGCGGAGCCGAAGGCGGTCGAGGTCCGTCCGACCGAGACGGACGCGGCGGGGTGCGCGGTGATGAAGCTCGACGAGGTCGTGATCAGCCGCGGAGTCCTCTCCAACGACTTCACGGTGGAGAGCGGCGGCCGCGAGATCGGGACGATCGAGAAGGACGGCGCGAACGTCGTCATCAAGTCGGGCCCGGCGATCGCGGCGAAGACCTCCGGCGAGGTCGTGACGGACTGCGCGGGGACCGTGATCGGCTCCGTGTCGGAGCTCGCCGGCGAGGGCTCCAGCCGCTTCGCGATCAAGGACGCCTCCGGGCGGATCGTCGCGGCGAGCGGAGAGGTGGACGGCCACTCGATGGTCCTGAAGGGCTCGGGGGGAATGGTCGCGGTCCAGAACAACCACTGGCTCAAGGACAGCTACAAGGTCAGCGTGTCCGGCGTGGACCCGCGCCTGGCCGCGGTGGCCGTCATGATGAACAACACCGCGCTGTACCGGCGCTCCGCTCAGCGCCGCCGGGACAACCCGCGCGAGCACCACGGCGGGCGCGGCGACCGCTAGCCGCTAGACGGCGATCAGGCGGTAGGCGCGCTCGAACAGGAGCGCGCCTGCCGCCCACGCCGGAAAGAAGTCGAGCCGCACCAGGCTCATGACCGCCCACCGGCGGCCTCGGTACTCCGGCTCCCACGGAGCCTCCCCGACCGCCGCGCGCAGCGCGAGGCCGGTCAGCAGCTCGCAGATCATGATGATCGCGGCGTAGAGGGCCCCGCGCAGCGGCCACGCCCAATCCCCGACAAGCGGCAGCAGCAGGCGGAAGCCCGGATACAGCAAGGCGTAGATGGGGAACATCCACACATAGGAATATCCCATCAGCCGCCGGTCGCGCTTGCCCGAAGTCAGCGCCGTGAACACCACTTCGGCCGCCACCCCCACGCACGCCAGGAGCACCGTTCTTTCGAGATGGAGGGGCACTACGCCCCGTGGCACTTCTTGAACTTCTTGCCGGAGCCGCAGTGGCAGGGGTCGTTGCGGCCGACCTCGGGGCCGGTCTTGACGACCGTCACGCCGGGCTTGGCCGCCTCTTCCTCGAAGTCGCCCTTCTCGACGCGCTCCTTGTTCTTCTCGAGCCACGCCTGGAC
>JAMPYD010000133.1 GCA_023700845.1 Elusimicrobiota bacterium
GAGCCGATGCACTCGCGGCGGGCGGTCCGAGTTCAGGAGCGCCTGAAGGCCGTCATCGACGAGCCCCCTGCCGGCGTCGCGGCAGCGCTGGTCGAGGTTCCGCCAGGGCCGCCAGCCCCGGCGGCCGACCTCGTCGGCGCGGACCATCTCGAGGACGAGGACGACGTCGCAGCCCGCGAGCGGCGAGAGGTCGAGCGGCACCGGCATCGGGACGCCCCCGTCGATGAGGCGGCGGCGGCGGCCGCGGTATTCGAGCTCGACGGCCGGGAACACGAGCGGGATCGCGCAGCTGCCCGCGGCGTGCTCGACGAGCGGGCCGTCCCAGCCGCCGCGCCCCCCCGGCGTGAAGCGCGCGTTGAGCGGAGCGCCCTCGGCGGGGCAGGCGGTGATGATGGTGAGCTCCGCGCGCAGGGCGGCCTTGGCCGACTCCTCGTCCCGGGCGGCGGCGAGGAAGGCCAGCAGGGGGTCGAGCGAGCACAGGGAGAACGGCCGCAGGCGCGGCTTCAAACGCAAGGCGCCTCCGCCGAGCGCCCGCCAGCGGGACATCCCTTCCTCCAGGCGGTCGAACGCCAGCGCCGCCCCGTTGACCGCGCCGATGCTGTAGCCCATGATCGCGTCGAAGCGAAGGCCCCGGGCATGGAACGCCTCGAGCGCGGCGGCCTGCCAGGCGCCGAGGGCCCCCCCTCCCTGAAGGAAAAGGCCGAGACGTTTACCGGAGGAGGCGGTCGTACAGCGCCTCCTGGGCGCGGACCATCCCGTCGATGTCGAACTCGGGGCCGATCGAGGCGGCGGCGGCTTCGCCGAGCCGCTTGCGCAGCGGCTCGTCCTTCAGCAGCTCCGTCACGCGGGCCGCGAGCGCGGCGTGGTCGCCGGGCTCCGCCATGAAGCCGTTCTCCCCGTCCTTGATGAGGTCGACGACTCCGTCGGTCGCGTAGCACGCCGCCGGCTTGCCGCTCTTCATGGCTTCCACGAGCGCGCGCGGCAGGCCCTCCCACAGCGAGGTCATGGCGAAGACGTCGCAGGCCGCGAGCCACTGAGCCGCGTCGCGGCGCCAGCCCAGGAAGATGAACCGGTCGTTGAGCCCGAGGGCGAAGGCCCGGGCCTCGAGCGCGCGGCGCTGGGGGCCGTCCCCGATGAACACGAAGCGCGCCTCGGGCGCGTCCCTCAGGATCAGCGCCGCCGCCTCGAGGAGGTCCCCGACGTTCTTCTGCGGCTTGAGGTTCCCGATGGAGACGACGAGAGGCTTGTGCATGCCGACGCCGGCCGACATCTTGAGCTTGGCGGCGTCGACGGGCGCGGGCAGGCCGTCGAGCGCCACGCCGGAGCGGATCAGCACGGCCTCTTCCGGACGGGCGATTCCGTGCGCCGCGGCGTAGCCGATGTTCGACTTGGAGACGAAGATCAAGGCGTCGGTGAAGCGGGCGCAGAGGCGCTCCAAAATGACGTAGAGGCCCTTCACCGCCGAAGGCTGGCGGTCGTGGAAGCCGAAGCCGTGATAGGTATGCACGACGACCGGGACTCCCGCGAGGGCCGCCGCGAGCCGGCCGAGTATCCCCGCCTTGGAGCTGTGCGTATGAAGGATGTCGGGCTTCTCGGCGAGGAACAGTTTCGTCAGCTCCAGCAGCGCCAGGAGGTCGTGGAACGGCGAGATGTCCCGCAGCAAGGAATCCACGAAGGCGGTCCGGAACGACGGATCGGCGGCGGCCTCGTCGTCGAGCATGCCGCCGCGGCCGCAAATGAGAAGGGGCTCGTAGAACGCACGATTCAAATGACGAACGGTGTGTAATGTGTTCTGCTGGGCCCCGCCGAGATCGAGGCGGGTGACGAGGTGGGCGACCTTGGCGGGCATGCAGCGATGATACAACTACTGGTTCTTCTTCTGCTTGTGGAAGTCGAGCTTGCGCTTGTACGGTCCCACGCCCGCCGGCGGCGCGCCTTTCGGCGCGTCGGGCCGGTTGAAGTCCTTGAGCTCGAGGCGCGGGAAGTAATGTCGCACGATCTCCCGCCACGGCACGCCGAGCGCGCCCTGCCCCAGGGCGCCGCCGCGGGGAAAGCCCAGCCCGGAGCCGGTGCCGGCGCCCCAGATGACGAGCCGGGAGAGGTTCTTGCCGTCCATCAGCGGCTGCATGACGAACAAGGTCGAGCGCAGCGAGTTGGGCCCGAGCAGCTCGTCGATCTCCTTGCGCCCCGTGTACAGCGCCGTGCCGTCCGCGCCGATGACCTCCAGCGCTCGCACGCGGCCCGTCGCGGTCCGGCCCGCCACGCTCACGCGGCGGATCGTCCCGAGGTCCTTGCGGCGCTCGACGCGCAGGCGCAGGTCGCGCGCCGGGATGACGCGCATCCAGCGCGTGGAGTTCGGCGTGGGGACGGCCGCGGACTCGCTGTACAGCCCCTCGGGCGGCGCCTCGTGCGCGTAGCGCTCGAGCTCGACGGGCGTGCGCCAGGGGATGCTCGGCTTGGCGGAATCCTGCACCGAGACGAGATGCTCGAGACCGGGCTCGCCGGTCGCGGAGCCGTCCTCGGTGGTGCCGCCGCTGTCGCCGTGCTGCATGACGCGCGCGGCGCGCCCTTTGTAGGAGAGGTACAGGCCTTCGGTGTCGACGACGGCCTCGGCCGCGGAGGTCATCTCGCCGCTGACGCCGATCGTGCGCTGAGTCGAGTCGTCGTCGAGCAGGTCGCAGCGCTCGAGCGTCTCTTCCCGGTTCTCCGAGGCCCAATAGGCCGCGGTCCGAGAGACGACCGCCTGAGCGCGCAGCGCCTGGGGAGGGCTGTCGATGGGCAGCACGAGCGAGACGACCCCGATCAGGTACTGCTCGACGGGTGCGACCTGCACGAGGCGGAAGCCCCAAGGATTGGGCACGACCTCGACGGCGCCGCGCACCTCGCGGTCGCCCGGGTCCACGCCGATCTGGTCGGTGACCGCGGCGGCCTTGATCAGGACCGAGCCGCGCTTGGCGTCGGGGACGACAGTGAAGGGCGTCTTCGAGGTGAAGAGGATGTTGCGCGAGGCGTCGCGGACCTCGACGAGGCCGTTCTCGGGGCGGAAGCCGACCTCCCATTGGTCGAGCGCGCGGCCGTTGTCGCGAAGGGTGCCGTGCGAGAGCGACGTCACCTTGAAGGGGCTGTTCGTCATGACGTACGCGCGCGTCAGCACGGCCGGGCGCCCGTCGGGCGCGCCGAAGAGGCCGACCCGGATGGGACGCGTCCCGGACGGCAGCGGCGTGAGGGTCCCCTCCGCGTCGAGCACGGGGCGGGAGATGCGGCGCACGCCGGCGGCGGCGTCGACGTCCCCGGTGATGAAGCGCCCGGCCTTGTCGTAGGCCTTGCGCGCCTCCGCGTCGTGGGGGTCGAGCGAGAGGACCTTCTTGTACGCCCGCCACGCGGCGCGGTTGTCGCCCGCCTCCGCGAGCGCCTTCGCGAGGCCGCGGAGAGCCTCGTTGTTCGCCGGATCGACGTCGACGGCCTGGCGCAGGTAGGTCAGCGCGGCCTGGCGGTCGCGGCTCATCTTCGCCGCCTCGGCGGTGAGCTGGGCGGAGATCGAGATCGCGTAAGGCCCGGAGATGCCGGCGCGGCGCAGCGGCGCCTCGGCGGCCTTGGGCTTGGCGTCGAGGATGTAGGACAGGCCGAGCCCGACGTTCGCCTCGGCCTGCGTGGCCGTCGTCGAGGAGCGGTCGAGGGCCTGCGTGAAGGCGTCTCGGGCCTCCCGCTGCCGGCCGGTCGCGAGATACGACCAGGCGCGCTGGTTCCAGGAGAAGCCGTCGGCGCCCTCGAGCAGGGACGCCTTCAGCCACTGCGCGGTGGCCGCCTCGTGCTGGCCGCGGTCGCGCAAGGTCAGGGCGAGATTGACCTCCGGCTCGGGAGAGGCGACGCCGAGCTCCGACAGGTAGCGCCACGCGCTCTCGGCGTCCTCGTAGCGGCCGGCGAGGAAGGCGTCGCGCGCGGTGGCGACGGCCTCGGCGGCGTCGGCCGCCGCGCGCGCGGGCGGCGCCGGGACGAGGAGGCCCGCCGCCAGCAGGAGCGCCGGGAAACTCCTCATCGGCGCGACGGCGTGCCCTTCGGGCGGGCCGTGTCGAACGAGTCCGGGTTGAGGTCATCGGCCGCGGCGGGCCGGAAGGCCTCCCGCTTCTGGGGGATGGCGAGGCGCAGCTTGTTCAGGCGCTCGATGGCGGCGGGGCGATAGGCCGGCGTGTCGAGGCGCAGCGCGCCGTCGGCGAGTCGCTGGAACCTATCGACGTTGAAGCCGTTCGCCCGCGCGGCGGCGATCTCGGCGCTGACCGCGCGATGCAGGCCCTTGAGCCTCGCCGATTCCCGCGCCTCGACGTCCTTCTTGATGTCGGCCGCGAGCGGGGAGACGGCCGGCGCGGGCGGATGCATCATCAGGTCGGCCCGTCCCTGCGCGTAGCCTCCGAAGCGCCCGCCGGCCCACACCGCTCCGAGCAGGACGGCGCCGATGATGATGACGCGGCGCTCGAGCAGACGGAGCAGAAGGTCCATGGCTAGGCGGGATTCGCCGGGGGCGCGGGGCTCGCGGGCGGCACGGCGCCGGGCGGCTCCGTCGTGGTCAGGATGACGATCTTGTTCGCGATCGCCGGCAGGCCCGCGCACTTCTGCATCATCTCCTCGATCTCCTGGGCGATGTACCAGGCGAGGATCTTCTGGTCGTTCTGGCGGATGTGCTGATGGGCGAGCAGGGACATGTCGTGCAGGGTCTTCATCGAGTTGGAGACGCGCGAGGAGGCGCGCATCACGCCCGTGGCGAACTTCCCGGCGGCGACGTCGTACGCGGCGATGCGCTCCATCCCGGCCAGCAGCCCGGTCAGGCCGGAGAGGTCCATCCCGAACGTGCGCAGATCGCGCCGGAAGTTCTGGAGGTCGTAGCCGTACATCGTGTCGTTGTCCTTCATGTTGTTCTTCGCCGCGGCGGAGATCTTCTGGGCGCGGAACAGCAGGTCCTCGAGCTTGGACTTGACGATGTTGATGCGATCGGCCGTCAGGGACAGCGTGCCTTCGAGCTGCTTGAGTCCGGGGACTAGGTCCATGTCACTCCTTCAACAGGTCGTCCAGCAAGGTCTCGTCGGCCGGGGGCGCCTCGGCCGCCTTCGCCTTCGCCGCGCGCCGGGCCGGGCTGGGCCGCGCGGGACGGGCCGGCTCCTCGTCGATCGTCGCGTCGGGGGCCGCGGGGGCCGCGTCGAGCGACGCTTCGCCGCCCAGCAGCGAATCCAGGGAGTCCTCCTCCGGAGCTTTCTTGACCGGGGCCGCCTTGGGCTTGACCTTGACGGGCTTCGCTTTCGGCGGGGCGGGCGGCGGCGCCGCCTTGCCGGTCAGCACCGATTTGGCGGCGGCGTTGCGGCCGATGAGGGTCTTGCCCTCGAGGTCGACCTCGAACTCATAGGCGATGGTGGGCGCGCCGGGAGCGGAGCTGCGCGCGAAGTAGTTCACCTGGACGCGGCTGCCGGCCAGCGGGTCGGCCATCCACGGCGAGAGGTTCCCCGCCGAAGGCGCGAGGTCCTCGAGCGCGCGCTCGAGCGTGCGTCCCCCGCTCAGAGGCCAGGCCTTCGCGAACTCGACGGCGAGCTCCCGGGCGTCGGGCGCGGGGGCGACCGGGGCGGGCGCGGGCTCGGGCGGCGGCAGCGGCGCGGGCTCGAGCACCTCCGGGGGCGCCTGCGGCTTGACCAAGCCGGGCACGTAGCCGCCCATCACGGCGAGGCCGCCGAGCGCGGCGATGCCGAGCACGCCGCCGATGAGCAGGGCCTTCTTCCCCTTAGGGGCGGGCGGCGGCGGCGGTGCGCTGGTGTCCACTCCATACGGCTCGGGCTCGGCGGCCAGCCCGGGGACCGGGTCGGGCGCGAGCGCTCCGGAGGCGGTGTCGCCGAACGCCATCGGATCGAAGTTCGGCGCCGCGTCCTGCGGCGCGGAGGAGCCCGTCCCGGGGTCGAACGAAGGCAGCGGGGCCTCGGGCTTGGGGAACTCCATGGACGGCTCGGGCGGCCTCGAGGCCGGCGCCGGGACGGACATCGGGACCGGCATGGGCGGCGGCGGGACGAACTCGGCGGCGCGC
>JAMPYD010000134.1 GCA_023700845.1 Elusimicrobiota bacterium
ACTCGAAGGCGCCCTGGGCGACGGCCGCCGTGACGAGGACCTCGGACGCGGCGCGCTGGAGCCGCCAGGACTCCGCTTCAAGGTCGAGCAGGCGGCCGCGCAGGACCGGCTCGCCCGTCAAGGGAAGCGGCAAGGAGGCGGAGATCTCGTAGCTCGGGCCGCTGCCGGCCGGCTCGCTTTTCCGGCCGAGCATGAAGCCGGCGGAAGGCCCCTCCCAGACCCGGGCTTGGGCCGCCGAGAGGCTTTTCTCCTCGACCCGCGCGTCCTGCGCGGCGAGCAGCGGAGTCGATCTCAGCGCCAAAGCCGCGAGCTCCGTCAGAGAGTATTTTTTCGCGGACGGCTCGGCCCCCCGGGCGAAGCCCGGTCCGGCGAGAAGAATGGAAACGGCTGCGGCGGCGAAACGATGGAACATAGTGCCTCGGTTGATGCGGGTCGCCCTGCCGGAAAAGACCGGCAAGAATAAAGGATGCGTCGGGAGCGGCGGCGTGGGGGCGCGGCGGTCAGGCCGCGAGGCGGGGCGGGCGGAAGATCGACGCGGGCATGTGGTAGGCGTAGGACGACGGCTCGTAGGAGACGTACGGCACCGGCACGGGGGCGATCGCGATCTCGGCGACCCCCTGCGGGGCGAGATGAGGGCCGCAGAAGCAGGCCTGGCAGGCCTCGTCGGCGTCGCAAAGCCCCGCGACTTCCTGGGCGCAGTCGAACGCGAACAGCCCCAGAACGGCGAACACCAGCCCCTGAAAAATCCTGCGTCTCATCGGACGGCAGTTTAACACTTGACGAACCTGTCGAGCAAGGCGGGCAGCAAGGTGAGATCGAAGAGGACGGCGAGGGCCATGGCGAGCGCCGTCAGCAGGCCGAACAGCACGCTCGGGATGAAGTCGGAGAATCCCAGGAGCGTGAAGCCCAGGATGACGATGAGCGACGTGTACAGCAGGGCGTAGCCGACGCTGGAATGCGTGCGCTCGATCGCCTTTTCTCCCGAGCCGCCTTTCAATTCCTCCAGGTAGCGGTCGATGTAGTGGATCGTGTCGTCCACCGTGATGCCCATGGCGATGGAGGCGATCATGATCGTCATGAAATCGAGCGGTATTCCCAGCCAGCCCATCAGGCCCAGGACGATCACCGTCGAGAGGATGTTCGGCGCGACGCAGATCAGCGCGAGCTTGAGCGACCGGAAGATGAGGAGGATGGCCAGCGTCAGCACCGCGAACGAGACGCCCAGCGTCTGGATCTGGGACGCGAACAGACGGTCCAGGAGGTCCTGGTAGAGGACGAACAGGCCGGTCAGCCGGTACCGGTCCGCCGGGATGCCGAGCTTCTCGATGTCGGACCGGATGTCCGCGAGCAGCCGCGCCCGGTCGAGCCCCGCCGTCGTGTCCTTGACCCGGATGGAGAGGCGCAGCTGGGAGTCCCCGGGCGAGAAGAACGACCCCAGCAGGTCGGACCGGAGGTCCTTCTCCATCGTCAGGTACGCCGCCGTCAGCTCGTACTCGGTCAGGGGCTTGCCGCCGTTGAGCTCCTTGGCGAGCCGGGCGAAGTTCACGACGGACAGCGTCTTCCCCACCGCTTCGTGCCGCCGCAGGGCCTCTTGAATTCGCTGCATCGCCAGCACGCTGCCGGCCGACAGGACCAGGTCCTTCCTCCGCTCGTCGGCCGGGATGGCGTAGGTGATATCCATCGGCGTGGTGCCTCCCAGCTCCCGGTCGATGAAGGAGAGCTCCTCGTGGACCCGGGTCGTGTCCCGGAAATAATCGATGAAGCTGTTCTCGACGTCCAGGAGGAAGAGGCCGCCCGCGCCGGCGGCCAGCGCGAGCGCGCTGCAGACGGCGACCGGCGCGGACTGTCTCCGCGCCAGCCGCGAGGAGAGGTCGATCAGGCCGCGCGCGACCGTCGGCGGCTTCGGCGGCGGCTCTTTGGCGAACATCGCCATCATCGCCGGGAACAGGATCAGGCTCGACACGATCGAGAAGAGCATCGCGATGCTCATCATCCAGCCGAAGTCGATGACCGGCTGGAGCCTGCTGAAGAGCAGGGAGGCGAACCCGACGATGTTGGTGAAGCCGGCGTAGAAGCAGGGGATCGCTTTCCGGGACAGCGTTTCCCGGACCAGCCTCTCCTGGTCCCAGTCCGGCCGCTTCCCGGCGTATTCCCGGTACTGGACGATCAGGTGGATGGAGATGCCCAAGGTCAGGATGAGCTGCAGCGCGATGAAGCTCGAGGAGATCACCGTGGCCTTGAGGCCGAGAAGCCCGAATAGGCCGACGGTGGAGAGCACGCTGCAGACGCAGCAGACGGCCGGGATGACCACCCAGCGCAGCCGTCGGAACAGCAGGAACAGGACCAGGCAGATCATGAGCCCGATCGCGGTGCCGAACACGATCAAATCGTTGGTGATGATCCGGATCAGCTGATGAGCGAGCACGTGGATTCCGCCAAGATAGATGTCCGCGTCGTCTTCGTAGTCGGCCATCATGGCGCGGATGCTCTCGAGCTCGGCGGCCCGGATCTTGTCGAGCCGCCGGTCGATGGGCTCCGCCCGGCGTTTGAGCCGGGCCAGATCCCGGCGTTCGTCTCGCGTCAGCCCCCGCGTCAGGGAACGCAGCTGCAGGTCGGTGATGCGCCCGTCGATGACGTCGAGCTCCGCGTCTTTCTTGAAGAGAACCTGGAGCGCGGTCGCCGAGCGGTCCTTGTTGATCAGCAGGTCTTCGTAGACGGGGTGCCCGCGCAGCCGCTCTTCGAGCTCCTTGAGGCTGAGGCGCCGGCGCTCCATCGTCCAATCGCTCAGGTCCGCCCCGGCGGAGAGGGCGCCGGACCGCGGCGGCAGGGGCACGTCGAGGAGGGTGCGCACGGATTCCACGCGCTCGAGCCGCAGGAGCTTCCCCTTCAGCCCCGCGAGGTCCTCGAAGGTCCGTTCGGACAGCACGGCCCAGGTCCTCGGCTTGTAGGCGACCACCAGGAACTCCTGCGCGGCGAACCTCCGGTCCACGACGTTCGTCTGGACGTAGTGCCGGTTGTCCTTGGTCAGCAAAGTGTCGGCTCCGGCGTCGATCTTGAAGCGCCGGGCGTGCCAGCCGAGAGCGGCGGCGCAGACGAGGAAGACGAGCAGCACGGTCCGCGGCCGCGACACCACCAGGCTCACGAAGGAGCGCGCGAGCTTATCGGCGGTCGGCATCGCGCTGCGCTCCCTGCAGATGCAGATTGCGGAAGAAGATGTAGGGATCGTCGACCTCGCGGCGCAGGGTCTCGTATTTTTCCGCGCCCGGCGCGTACTCCTGGAAATTGTCGTAGGCCATGACCGCGGTCGTCGCCGGGTCCTCGGTCAGATAAGGAACCGGATTCAGAAAGTAATCCGCCGCCAGGGCCGCGCCGTTGCGCAGGTCCGAGGACCCAAACACGGGCAGGACCAGATAGACGCCGTACCCGGCTCCGTACCGGGCGAGGGTTTCTCCGAAGCCGGTCCTCGTCCGCTCCAAGCCGAACGCGTCTTGCGCCGGATCGAACAGCCCCCCCAGGCCCACGGTGGAATTGATGACGAAGCGGGCCAGATGCCGGCCCAGGGGCTTCGGCTCGAGCTGGAGGATGTCGTTGGCGACATAGACCGGCGTCTTGAGGTTGTGGAAGAAATCGGCGACGCAGCGGCGCGCCCGGTCGGGCACCAGCCGGTTGTAGCCCTTGCTCAGCGGGATCAGCAGATACCGATACAGAACGTCGTTGAACGCGAAGATCACCCGGTTCACTCGGATCAGCGGATCGCGGTAATGGGGCTTGCTGACGACGACGGGCTCGACCGGCGGGGCGCCCGGGAGGGAAGTCCCCCGCTCATTCGGGGCGCTCGTCGACGCCGCGGGAGGGTCCGTCGGCCGCGTCCCGCCGTCGCGGGTCCGGCCGTCCTTGCCGGACGCGCAGCCGCAGGCGAGCGCGGCGGCGAGCAGCAGCGAGGCCGCGGCCCGGATCGGACGGCGGATCTTCGCGGGCCTCAGACGCTCAATGTCCTCCGATTCTTGTAGAAACGCATCCCCCTCTCCTCCAGCTCCCGGAAAAACGGCGCCGCGGGCACGCAGGCTTCGGGCGCCGTGACCCCGACGGCCGCGATCTCGCCGCGGTGGAGCATGACGGCCATCACCGCGATCGTGCGGCCCGTGCCCACGTTCGATCCGGCGTCGCCCCAGCCCGGCGTGGTCCTGACCAGGCAGTCCATCGCGACGGCCTTCGGCCGGCCGTCTGAGGTTCCCCGGACCTTGACCCACAGGTTCTCCCTCTCGGCATAGCGCGCGGGGCTCGGAAGCCGCCGCAGCACCCGGTCGGTGAACTCGAGGGCGGTCATCGTCCTGCCCTGGTGGGCGACCGGCTCGCCGGAGGTGAAGCCCAGCTGCATGAGCGTCTCGAGGACCTTGTAGGAATGCGCGGGAAATCCCGCCTTGTAGTGCACGCCGCGAAGGCCTTTGCCCTGGAAGTATTTATGGAAGGTGTACACCTCGGAGTGCACGATGCAGCGCGTCACCTGCTGGCCGACGCCGAGAAATTCGTCGGGCCCTTCCAAGCGGCAGCCGCGGATCTTCTTGAATCTCCCGTTTTCGAGCACGATCGCGGGGACGGTGAGCTCGTAGACGATGCTTTCCAAGGAGTAGGGCAAGACGAACGCCTTCACGTTCGAATCCCAGGCGAAGCCGAGGTCGATGCGAGCGACCGTGTCGAGGCGCTCCGCGGCGTAAGCGGCCATCACGTTGGCGATGCCGGGCGTGGAGCCGCAGCCCAGGAGCGCGAGGAGCTTCTTCGCGCGCCAAGGGCGATCCTGCGCGTACTGCCGTATGGTCATCTCGTGCAGCCCGCCCAGATCCAAATAGTGCGACCGGGCCCGAAGGCAGGCCTTCATCATGTGGAGGTTCCAGCGGAGCTCCGCGCAATTGAGCGCGATCCGGCTCCCGGATCTTCCGATGACGCGCGCGGCGGCGGCGACGTCGCGCAGGTCCACGCGCGCGAAGCCCGCTCCGCGGTTCTTGAGCAGGGGCTTCAGATTCTCGGGGCGGCGTCCGCACATGAGCACGCGGTATCCGCGCTCGAGCAGATCCCGCGAGGCGATGAGGCCCTGCTGGCCGGTCGCGCCGACGACGACGAAATCGTATTTCATTGGATTTCTACGGATGAAGGCGGCGGCCGTTCTTGTAGAGGAATATCCCCCGGCGGCGGAGCTCGTCGAAGAACGGCCCGGGCCTCACGATCGATTCGGGAGGATACACCCCCGGGCGGGCGATCTCGCCGCGCGCCAGCTGCTGCGCCACGATCGAGGCCGGCGCGGCGGTGTCCTTGTCGACGGTCTCCCCCGACGCCGACACGCGGGCTTCCAGCAGCACCCGGCGGGGCCGGGAGCCTTCCCGCCCCCGAACGAGCACCTGGATGACCTCGTGCTGCTCGACGGCCGCGGGGATCGCGGGCGGAAGGCGCTTGAGGATGGAAAGCGTGGCGGGCAAATTCTCCGGCTCCAGGAGCCCCGCCTGGCGCAGCGTCTGCATCTTGTCCACGAACTCGTCGTCGAAGGCGATCTTGAAGAAGACCTCCCGCGCTCGCAAAGTCCGGGGAAGAGTCGCGAGCTCCGAATGGATCGTGAACTGCGGCTTTTGGCGGCCGACCGGGGCGGGAAAGCGGTACGGCTCGCGGCCCGAGAACGGCGCGAGGAAGATCGTCTTCCCCCGTCTGAACACGGCGGGCGGCCAGGAACATTCCTCGAGGAGCGTCTGCAGGGAATAGGATCCGGGCAGGGCCGACGCCCGGCGGTACGTGGAGCGGTCGATCGCGCCGATCCTGATCTCGACGGCTTCCACGCGCGTGAGCCCCGACGCCCCGTAGGCCGCGAGCACGTTGGTGATCCCCGGCGCGGCCCCGATGCCGAGGACCGCGGTCAGCCCGGCGCGCCGGAAGCGCCCGTGCCAGGCGAGCTGCTTCAGCGTGTAATGGTAGAGGCCGCCGAGATCCGCGTAGTGCGC
>JAMPYD010000135.1 GCA_023700845.1 Elusimicrobiota bacterium
GCGGCCGTGGTCCCGCCGCCGCCCGCGGCCGCGGCCCCGCCGCCTCCCGCGCCGAAGCCCGCGCCCGCTCCCGTGCCTGCTCCCGCGTCCGCTCCCGCCGCGAAGCCCGCGGAAGCGCCGAAGGCCGAGGCCGCCGCCGCGCCCGCCAAGGCCGACGAGCCTCCCGCGGACGCGCCGAAGGAGCAGATACGCCGCGTGGCCTATATCTACACGACCTCCTGCTCGGAGATCAAAACGGCCTTCGCCGCGTTCCTGAGCCAGGCGTCCCGCACGATCTCCAAGAAGCCCTTGTTCCTGCGCGAGGTGATGTCTCACGAGGTCTCCGCTTCGAGCGATCCGAACGCCGTGGTCCTGAAGGCCCAGCAGGCGAAGGCCGTCGCCGTCCTGGCCGTGGTCGAGGATTGGCCCGCCGCGAAGGTGGATGATTTGTCCGAGGCGTGCTCGCGCGCGAGCCTTCTGTTTCGCGCGGTGGCGCCGGCCGACGCGAAGAAGAAATCCACCGCGTTGGACGTCATCGTGGACATGATGCTTCTTCCCGGGGAGGGCTGATGGACCGCTGGGAGATCCGTCCTTCCCCGAACGCCGACGACCCCGATCGGCACCTCCTGCTCATGCGCGGCGGCGTCGCGGACGTCGCGGCGGTGCTCAAGAAATTCGGCGCGCTGTGCGGCCGCCCCACGCCGCTCGACGGCGAGGAATACAATCTCAGCTTCGTGCTGCACAAGGTGACGCCCGAGGTCAGCGAGAAGCTCAACGACTGGCTCGGCAAGATCTCGCCGAAGGCGCCCCCGACGCCGCCTCCGGCGCCCGCGCCGACGCCGGCGCCGACGCCGGCCCCCGTGGAGCCGCCGAAGTCGGAGCTGCCTCCGATGCCGGCCATCCCTCCGATGCCCGCGATGCCCGAGATCCCGCCGCCTCCTCCGCTCTCGGGCATTCCGTCCGCGGCGACTTTGCCGCCGCCGCGCGACATACTGCCCCCGATTCCGATGCCTCCGCCCCCGCCGGCGAAGGAGCCCTTGATCTCCCTCGGTCCCGAGGCCGCGTTCACGCCGCCCGCCCCGATCACGCCCCCGGCCGCGCCGCCTCCCGCGCCGGTTCCGGCGGCGGTTCCTCCGACCGAGGTCCGCATGGCCACCCCGGCTCCGACGCCGGCTCCGGGCGAGGCGGCGGCCGCCGCGCCGGCTCCGGTCGCGGTCAACGCCGCTTCGATGGCGCTGACCGACGAGCTGCGCGCGGACTGGACGTTCGAGACCTTGCTCGTCGGCGCGTACAACCGGTTCGCCCACGCGGCCGCCATGTCGGTGGTGACCTCCCCGGGCTCGATGTACAATCCGCTTTTTCTGTACGGCGTGCCCGGAACCGGCAAGTCCCACCTCCTGTACGCGATCGCGAGCGCCATGTCGAAGGGGCTCGGCACGGCGTCGCTGATGGTGACCTCGGGCGCGCGCCTGTCGCGCGTCGTGAGCGCGGCCGTCGCGAGCGGCTCCATGGCCGCGATCGACAAGAAGGTGGCCGACAGCAAGGCGATCTTCGTCGACGACATCCACCTTCTGGCCGTGACGGACCGGAACAAGGACATGCTCGCGAAGATATTCAAGTCCTTCTTCGACCGCAGCCAGCAGGTCGTCATCACCTCGATGTACCCGCCGAAGGCCCTGGGCACGCTCGAGGAGGCGCTGAAGTTCCAGTTCTCCAAGGGCTGGTCGGTGGACCTCAAGATTCCGGGCCCGAACATCCAGCGCGACCTCGTCGCGGCGGTGGCCGACCGCGTCGGCGCCCAGCTCAGCGGCGACGAGATCGGGCAGCTCGCGGACAAGCTGACGCTGTGGGGCTATCCGGACCTGTCGCTGTGGTCCAAGCGCATCGCGTCCCTGCGCCGGATGCGCTCGGCCGCCAACCAGCCTTCGCCCCTGATGGACATCCTTCGGCTCATCTATGAGCCGATCACGATCGGCTCGGAGGCGCCGCCGGTGTCCACCGCCGCGGCGACCTTCAATCCGCCCGCGGCCCCGGCCGGCGCGGAGCCGCTCGCGATCGTCGTGCCTCAGGGGCAGCAGGGCCTCGGCGAGTACGCCGCCACGATGTTCCTGGACCTGGGCGTCAAGAACGGCTTCACCCGGCCCTACCGCTACGCGATGATGGGGACGTACGACGCGATGCAGCAGGTCGGCGTCCCGTTCCAGATCGCCGACATGTGCCACCGGGCCGGCGTGACGCGCGCGCTCGTCGTCGGCCCCGGCCCGGAATCCCCTCTGGCCGCGCGGGCCAACGAATTCGGCCACGCGGTGCGCCATATCCTCGACAGCTCCGGGGTGGCGACCGGCTGGGTGCCCCACGCCCAGGTGCACATCGCGGCCCATTACGTGAACGCGCACCTCGATTTCGAGAAATGATGGGAGCCGCGGCCGTCGTCGGCGTGCTGTCCGCGGCCTGCGCCGCCGCCGCGCTCTGGTGGTGGTTCTCGTTCCGCCGGCTGCTGCCGCTCGAGCGCGAGGCGCGGGCGCTGCGCGCCGAGCTCGGGGACCTGCGCAAGTTCGCCGCCGAGGCGCTCGACCTCGACGCCGTCGTGCGCCGGCCGGGGCACGCCCTCGAGGAGGCCGCGAGCCGGGTGCTCGGCGCCATGCACCGGCGCCAGCCGGAGCTCAGCCTGGCGGCCTTCTCGCGGCGGCCCGACGGCAGCGCGGCGCTCCTCGCGCACCGCGGCGGGCCGTGGGCCAGGCTCGAGCTGTCGTCCTTCCGCTTCGACGCGGGCCTGCTGGCCCGCGCGGCCGCGTCCGGGAGCTCCTCCTGGACCATCGGGGAGGCCCCGACGGGCGAGACGGACGCCCTCACGCGCGGCCTCGCCCAGCAAGGCTACAGCTCGGCCGCGGCCGGCGGCTGGACCGACGAGCACGGCGCGGGCGTCATTCTCGCGGTGCGCGCGGGCCCGGGCGAGGACGGAGAGGCCCTGCCCTCCCGGCTCGAGCTCGCGGCGGCGGCCCTGCGGTCGGCCTCGGCGCTCGCCGCGGGGCTGTCGGACCTGTCCAGCTCGCGGGAAAAGCTCGAGGGCGGCCTGTCCGCCGCCATGGAGGAGCTCACCGCGGCCCAGGACCGCCTGATCAAAAAATCCAAGGAAATAAAGACTTTGCACGACGTGGCCGGCGCGCTCAGCTCGCGCGCGGCGCAGGCGCCCTCGACCTTGGCGGCGATCGTCTCCATCGTGGCGCGCTCGCTCGAGGCGGACCTCGTCGCGTTCCTGATCCTCGACGAGGGCACCGGGGAGCTCGTGACGCAGTCCGGGGCCTACGGCTTGGAGGGCGAGGAGCTGCTGTACCGCCTGGCCCTGAGCGACGAGCGCTCCTCCTCCGTCCGGGTGTTCAAGACGCGCCGCCCGTTCATGACCGGCGACGCCCAGAACGACCCCCAGGTCAACGCCCACTACACCAAAATGTGGAGCATTCACTCGCTCATGGTCGTGCCCCTCGTTTTGGAGGATCGCTGCATCGGAGTCATGCGCGTCGGCTGCAAGCGCCCGGAGGCTTTCTCCGACGAGCAGATAGCCCTCGTGTCGGTCATCGCGGAGGAGGCGGCGATCATCGTGGAAACCGCCATTTTGAACCGCAGATTGGCCAAAACGGCGGAACAATTAGCCACCCTCAATCGTATGAAGGATGAGTTCGTCTCGACCGTCAGCCATGAGTTCAAGACTCCGCTCACGACCATCTCGGGTTTTTTGACCGTGATGCTCGAAGGCGACACGGGACCGCTCAACGCGCAGCAAATGAAATTTCTGACCATCGCGAAGTCCGCGTCGAAAAGGCTGTCGGGGCTCGTCTCCGACCTGCTCGACCTGTCGCGCCTGGAGGGAGGGGCCAAGATGGACCTGGGCCCCTTCGACCTCGGGCGGCTGGTGCTCGAGTCGGTGGAGAACCATCAGCCCGCGGCCGCCGAGGCGAGCAAGACGCTCTCCGCCGAGGCCCCGGGCGTGCTGCCCAAGGCCCTCGGCGACGAGCGCTGGATGCAGCTCGTGCTCGACAACCTCGTGTCCAACGCGATCAAGTTCACCATGCCCGGCGGCCGCGTGCGCGTGCGCGTCCAGGACAAGGGGGAGTTCGTGATGGTGTCGGTCTCCGACGACGGCATCGGCATCCCTCCGGAGGACCGCGAGAAGGTGTTCGAGCGTTTCTACCGCGCCGGCAACCGCTCCGAGGTCAACGCGCCCGGCACCGGCCTCGGCCTCGCCATCGCGCGCGAGGTCGTCGACAAGCACGGCGGCAAGATCTGGCTCGAGTCGGAGCTCGGCAAGGGCACCACCTTCCACTTCGTCGTCCCCGCGGCCGGCCGCGAGCGGGAGTCCGCCTCGTGAGACGCGCCCTCGCCGTCGTCCCCGCCGCGCTTCTTCTCGGCGCCTGCTCGTTCGGCCGCCTGAAGCCCGGCCTCACGAAGGAGGGCGCGGCCGTCGCCGTCTCCGCGCCGACCGTCGAGGAGGCCCGCCGCCTCGCGGTGACGGGCGCGCTCGAGCTGTTTCTGCCGTCGGATTCCCCCGCCGCGGCGAAGGCGGCGGGCGACTTCGGCGGCCGGGCCGCCGAGTTCACCGGGCGCGCGCGCTTCAAGAACGGCAAGGGGGTCGTCGAGCTGCGCTTCGCCAAGTTCCTGGCCGCGCTGGACAAGGAAGGCCTCCTGCGCCCGGCGGGCTTTCCCTCGCGCGAGCCGCGCGTCCTGCTTCTCGTGTCGGAGCCCCAGGGCATACTCGACCTCGGGGTCGGGCCCGCCGCCGACGCCCTGCGCCGGGGGCTGTCGGCCTACGGCATGACGGCCATCGACGGGCGGGACCAGCTCAACAGCTTCCTGGCCAAGGGGAAGGACCCGGCGGCCCTCGCGGCCGGCGCGGCGCGCCTCGGCGCCGAGTGGATGGTCGTCGCCGCGGCCTCCGCGAGCGCGGAGCTCGACCCGGCCAGCCGCACCTGGCGCGGCCGCGCGACCCTCGTCGCCGATCAGTACGCGGTCGAGGGCGCGGCTCCCGTCGGCCAGACGCAGTCCGACGCGTCGGTCCTCGACACCTCGTCCGCCGCGGCCCGCGGCAAGGCCCTGGACCAGGCCGGCGAGGACGCGGCGGCCAAGGTCGCGGCGGAAATCACCCGCCGCCGCAGCGGCCGCTCCGAGGGCGCGGTCTTCGTCGTCGGCGGCTCCGGCCTCGACAGCTTGAAATCCCTGCTCGCCGCCGTGCGCGGCGTCGAGGGCGTGGAGGGCGCGCACCTGGGAATCTGGCGCGGCGAGGAGCAGAGCGTCGTCCTGCGCGTGTTCATGGCGGGCCTCAGGATCGACGGCCTGGCGGCGCGCCTGCTGCGGCGGCACCCCTCGCTGACCTTGATGTCGGTGGAGTCGGAGTCCGGACGCCTCGCCGTCGAGCTGCCCGGGCGGGGGGACGAATGAGCCTCGCGCGCGTGCACGCGATGGGCCTCAAGGGCGTCCAGGGCTATCCCGTCCTGGTCGAGCTCGACCTGGCCAACGGGCTGCCCAACTTCACGACCGTGGGCCTGCCCGACGACGCCGTGCGCGAGGCGCGCGAGCGCGTCGCCGCGGCCCTGCGCAACTCCGGCTTCGCGATGCCCAACCGCCGCGTCACCGTCAACCTCTCGCCCGCGCGCCCCCGCAAGCAGGGCAGCCACTACGAGCTGCCGATCGCGCTGGCGCTGCTGACCGCCTCCGGCCAGGTCGCCGGCGGCGAGTGGACGAGGAAATGGTGCGTGGTGGGGGAGCTGTCTCTCGACGGGCGCGTCCAGCCCGTGTGCGGCGTGCTCGCGATGGCGGCCCGCGCCAAGGCCGCGGGATTCACGGCGATCATGGTGCCGGAGGCCAACGCGGAGGAAGCCCGCGCGGCCGGCATCGCGGCTTTGCCCGTGGCCGACCTGCGCGAGGCGGCCGAGATCGCGGGCGGCGCCCCGGCCCGGACGCGCTCCGCGCGCGCGGCCGCCGC
>JAMPYD010000136.1 GCA_023700845.1 Elusimicrobiota bacterium
CGTCCTCAAGGGCGCCGTGGACGCGGGCGAGTACGAGCTCAAGGGCATGTCCACCTACATCGGCAAGTCCGACCGCGTGCAGGTGCAGATCAAGGGCTCGGGCCTGTTCGGCTCCGCCCCCGAGGTCGCCGCCTCCGTGCACCGCAAGCCCGAGGGCTACATGCTCGTCGCCGTCACCGAGGGCTACCCGGTCGTCAACGGCGCGAAGGTCGCCGGCTCCGTCGTCTTGAAGGAAGGCGACATGATCGACTGCGGCTCGACGACGATGATCTTCGAGCTGCGCGACCCGGCCTAAGCGGCGTCCGCGACGGCCCCGGAGGACCCCCTTCGCCCAGGGCCTCTTGCCGCGCCTCCGCTTACCCGTCCGTCCCTCCTGCGCGCCCCGCCTCCGGGGTATTCTTAACTCCATGAAGCGCCTGCTGCTCGCCGGACTGCTCGCCGTCCCCGTCGCGCTGTCGCGCTCGGGCGCCCGCGCCGACCAGGACGACGCCTACGGAAGCCTGATCGGCATGGCCGGCTCGGCGGCGAGCGACCGGGGCCCCGAGGCCGGCGGCATCCCGCCGGACAATCCTTCGATGGAGCGGGGCCCCGCCTCCCCGGCTCACTCCGCCGAGGCGCCGGCCGCCGCGGCCGCTCCGGCCCCGGCCGCGAAGCCGGGCCCCGCGCCGTCGGCCCGGAGAGAGGCCGTCAAGAGCGACGACGCCCCGTCCGTGGCGGTCCCCGCGGCGACGGCCCCCCGCGTGTGGACCAAGGTGTTCTCGACCCTCCTGCCGCCCATGGCGCGCGCCGCGGCCTTCGAGGTCGAGGCGTCCACGTCCGCCGGGTCACGCGCCGCCACGGCCGCCTCCGCCGCGGGCTCCGCCCAGGGCCTCCTCGAGCTGGTCGCCGCGGCGACCGCGCCCTCCTCCCCCGGCCGGTAATTATCGTCGTTTCGCGCGGGCGCCGGCGGGCGTCATAAAGAATTGACTTAGATCAATACTCCGGTTGCCTTTCGGGGATTATAATAGGCGAAGCGGAGCCGCGTGGCCGCTACTTCGTCCGTCGGAGAATCCCCAGATGAGCGACACCTCCACCTCGCCGAAGCTTTCCAGCCTCCCGATCGAAGAGATCGAATCCGCCGTGATCCGATTCGCCGGCGACTCCGGAGACGGAATCCAGCTGACCGGCATGCAGTTCACCACCACGACGGCCTTCGCCGGCAACGACCTGTCCACCTTCCCCGACTACCCCGCCGAGATCCGCGCCCCCGTGGGCACGACCGCCGGCGTGTCCGGCTTCCAGATCCAGTTCTCGTCGCGCCAGGTGCTCACCCCCGGCGACGCCCCCGACGTGTTCGTGGCGATGAACCCGGCCGCGATGAAGGCCAACGTCAAGGACGTCAAGAAGGGCGGCATGATCATCGTCAACAAGGACACCTTCAACGCCGCGAACCTGAAGAAGGCCGGCTACGAGGAAGGCAAGAACCCTCTCGAGGACGGCTCGCTCTCCGAATTCCGCGTGATCACCGTCGAGCTCGGCCGCCTGACGCGCAACGCCCTCGAGGGCATGGGCCTGTCGGCCACCGAGACGGAGCGCTGCAAGAACTTCTTCGCGCTGGGCATGATGTACTGGCTCTACGACCGCCCGATGGAATCGACGCTGAAGTGGATCTCCGACAAGTTCAAGAAGAACCCCAAGTACGTCGAGGCGAACCACAAGGCGCTCCACGCCGGCAACGCGTACGCCGAGACGGCGGAGATCTTCGGCCATCACTTCCGCGTGCGCAAGGCGCCGATCAAGCCCGGCGTGTACCGCAACATCACCGGCAACGAGGCGACCGCCCTCGGCTTCGTCGCGGCGTCGAACGTGTCGGGCCTGCCGCTGTGGCTCGGCTCGTATCCGATCACGCCCGCCTCCGACGTGCTCCACGAGCTGTCGAAGCACAAGGCCTTCGGGGTGAAGACCTTCCAGGCCGAGGACGAGATCGCCGCGATCGGCAGCGCCATCGGCGCCGCGTTCGCGGGGCATCTCGCCCTGACGACGACGTCCGGCCCCGGCGTGGCGCTCAAGACCGAGGCCATCGGCCTCGCCGTCATGACCGAGCTGCCCGTCGTGATCCTGAACGTTCAGCGCGGCGGCCCGTCCACCGGCCTGCCCACGAAGACCGAGCAGGCCGACCTGTTCCAGGCGATGTACGGCCGCAACGGCGAGAGCCCCGTGCCCGTGCTCGCGGCCGCCACCCCCGGCGACTGCTTCCAGATGGCCTACGAGGCCTGCCGCCTCGCGGTCAAGTACATGACCCCGGTGTTCCTCCTCACCGACGGCTACCTCGCCAACGGCTCCGAGCCGTGGCTGATCCCGGATGCCGCCGCGCTGGCGAAGTTCGGAAAGTCCGCGCTCCCGGCGCTCGGGGACTTCAAGCTGTACAAGCGCGATCCGGAGACGATGGCCCGCCCCTGGCCGACCCCCGGCACGCCCGGCTACGAGCACCGCCTGGGCGGCATCGAGAAGCAGGACATCACGGGAAATATCTCCTACGATCCCGACAACCACGAGCGCATGGTCCGCCTGCGCGCCGCGAAGGTCAACAAGATCGCCCAGGACATCCCTCCGACCGAGATCCTCGGCGAGAATAAGGGCAAGGTGCTCCTCGTCGGCTGGGGCGGCACCTACGGCGCCATCACCGCCGCGGTGCAGAACCTCCAGAAGGCGGGCAAGAGCGTCTCGTCCGTGCATATCCGCCACATCAATCCTCTCCCGCCGGACCTGGGCGACATCATGGCGGGCTTCGAGCACGTGATCGTGCCCGAGCTCAACATGGGCCAGCTGCTCAAGATCCTGCGCGCGAAGTATCTCGTGCCCGCGACGGGCCTCAACAAGATCAAGGGCCAGCCGTTCAAGGTGTCCGAGATCGAAGCCGGCGTCGACGCGATCCTCAAGGGAGGGAAATAACATGGCCGCCGAATCAGACAACGAGATGGAGATGCTTCCCGCGGCGGGCCCGATCGTGCAGACCGCCAAGGACTTCAAGTCCGACCAGATGGTCCGCTGGTGCCCCGGCTGCGGCGACTTCGCGATCCTCGCGACCGTGCAGAAGGTCCTGCCGACGCTGAACATCCCCCGGGAGAAGATCGTGTTCGTGTCGGGCATCGGCTGCTCGTCGCGCTTCCCGTACTACATGAACACCTACGGCTTCCACACGATCCACGGCCGCGCTCCGACGATCGCGACCGGCCTCAAGGGCTCGAACCCCGACCTGCAGGTGTGGGTCGTGACCGGCGACGGGGACGGCCTCTCGATCGGCGGCAACCACCTCATCCACGCGCTGCGCCGCAACGTCGACATCAAGATCCTCCTGTTCAACAACAGGATCTACGGCCTGACCAAGGGCCAGTACTCGCCGACGTCCGAGCTCGGCAAGAAGACCAAGTCCTCTCCGATGGGCTCGGTCGACGCGCCGATCAATCCGGTCGCGCTGGCGCTGGCGTCGGAGGCGAGCTTCGTGGCGCGCGCCGTCGACACCGACCTCCCGTTCCTCGGCGAGGTCCTGACCCGGGCGGCGAAGCACAAGGGCTCGGCGTTCATCGAGATCTTCCAGAACTGCATCGTCTTCAACGACGGCGCGTGGGAGTCGGTGGCGGCGAAGGAAGCCCGCGACGAGAAGATGATGAAGGTCGCCCACGGCAAGCCGATGATCTTCGGCGCCAAGAAGGACAAGGGCATCGTCCTCAACGGCCTCGAGCCCGAGGTCGTCTCCTTCGACCCGGCGAACCCGCCGAAAAACCTCCTCATCCACGACGAGAAGGCGCCGTCGGCGACGCTCGCCAACTTCCTCGCGCACATGGCCGAGCCGGTGCCGCAGGGCGTGTTCCGCGACGTGCAGCGCCCGACCCTGCACGAGCTGATGGGCGCGCAGATCGACCAGGCCAGGAAGGAGAAGCCGTCCGACCTGCAGAAGCTGCTGAAGGGCCCCGAGACGTGGACCGTCGCGGCCTGATATAAGGGAGAGCCATGAAACTTCTCGAGCATGAAGGAAAGGAAATCCTCAAGGCGCGCGGCGTGCCCGTGCCCCCGTTCGGCGGCCTGATCAAGACGACGGCCCAGGTCCAGGCCGCGCTCAAGCGCGCCGGCAAGGCGCCGTGGGTCGTCAAGGCGCAGGTGCTCGCCGGCGGACGCGGCAAGGCGGGCGGCATCAAGCTCGCGAAGACTCCCAAGGAGGCCAAGGATATCGCCAAGGCCATGATCGGGATGAACCTGATCACCCACCAGACGCACGGGCAGGCCATCAAGGTCAAGGAGCTGCTCATCGAGGGCGGCGTCAAGATCGAGCGCGAAATCTACTTCTCCGTCGTCATGGACCGCAAGAACGCGGGCCCGACCATCATCGCCTCCGCCCAGGGCGGCATGGAGATCGAGACCCTCGCCGAGGAGCATCCCGAGGCGATCATCCGCATGCCCGTGGATCCGAACGTCGGCCTGCGCGACTTCGCGGCCCGGCGTCTCGCCTTCCAGCTCGACATCGCCCCGACCCACACGGCCGCCTTCGTGCGCGTCGCCAAGACGTTGGTCAAGGCCTTCATCGAGCTCGACTGCTCGATGCTCGAGATCAATCCCCTGATCCTGACCCCTAAAGACGTGATGGCGCTCGACTGCAAGATGAGCACCGACGACAACGCGTCCTACCGCCAGGGCGAGCTCGCGAAGTTCAAGGACCACGAGGCCTCGGCGCTCGAGCTCGAGGCCAAAAAGCACGACATCTCCTACGTGGGCCTCGACGGCACGATCGGCTGCATGGTCAACGGCGCGGGCCTCGCCATGGGCACGATGGACACCATCGCGCTCGCGGGCGGCAGCCCGGCGAACTTCCTCGACGTCGGCGGCGGGGCCAACGAGGAGCGCGTCACGAAGGCCCTCCAGCTCATCCTCAAGGACAAGAAGGTCCGGGCCATCCTGATCAACATCTTCGGCGGCATCGTGAAGTGCGACATGATCGCGGCCGGCGTCGTCTCGGCGCTGAAGAAGATCAAGCTCAAGGTGCCCCTCGTCGTGCGCCTGCAGGGCACGAACGTCGAGGCCGGCAAGGAGATCCTCAAGAAGTCCGGCCTCGCGATCATCGCGGCCGACGATCTGTGGGACGCGGCGCAGAAAGCGGTGGAGGCCGCGAAATAACATGGCCATCATTCTCGACAAAGACTCGAAGATTCTCGTCCAGGGCTTCACCGGCTCCCAGGGCACCTTCCACGCGAAGCAGTGCATCGAGTACGGCACGCAGATCGTCGCCGGCGTCACCCCCGGCCGCGGCGGCCAGACCCACCTCGACCGGCCCGTCTTCAACACGGTGCACGACGCGGTCCGCAACACGGGCGCGTTCGTCTCTCTGATCTTCGTCCCCGCGCCGTACGCGGCGGACTCGATCATGGAGGCCGTCGACGGCGGCTGCTCGACGGTCATCTGCATCACCGAGGGCATCCCGGTCATGGACATGGCCAAGGTCAAGCGCTACATCCAGCAGGTGGAGCGCTCCGGCCGCGAGATCACCTTGATCGGGCCGAACTGCCCCGGCGTGATCACGCCCGGGCAGTGCAAGGCCGGCATCATGCCCGCGTTCATCCACAAGCCCGGCAGCATCGGCGTCGTGTCCCGCTCCGGCACCTTGACCTACGAGGCCGTCGACCAGCTCACCAAGCGCGGCTTCGGCCAGTCCACCGTCGTCGGCATCGGCGGCGACCCGATCAACGGCTCGAACTTCTCCGACATCCTCGCCAAGTTCGAGGCGGACGAGGCGACCGACGCCGTCGTCATGATCGGCGAGATCGGCGGCTCGGCCGAGGAGGACGCCGCGCGCTTCTTCAAGGACAAGATGACGAAGCCCGTTTTCGGCTTCATCGCCGGAAAGGCGGCCCCCGAGGGGCGGCGCATGGGCCACGCGGGCGCGATCGTCGAGGGCGGGGCCGGCACGCACG
>JAMPYD010000137.1 GCA_023700845.1 Elusimicrobiota bacterium
CCGGACACCGCGAACACGCGGGCCCCGGGCTCGGAGGCCTTCAGCGCGTCGGCGAGCGTCGGCCCGCGCAGGTGCTCGGGGCCGAGGCCGAACGCCGCGTCGGCCATGCAGTAGGTCTCCGAGCCCGCGGTCCGGTCGAACCAGTCGTTGGCGACGATGCCGTGCACCGCCGGGGAGCGGCCGGTCGAGATCGCGGCGTGGCCGGGCGCGGTCTCGGTCGGGATGTGGAGATGACGGGCGGAGGTGAAGACCGCGCCCTCCCGGCGCAGGCGGCGGAAGCCTCCGTCGGGGAGGTCGGAGCGGTCGAGGTATTCGGGCCGCATCTGGTCGACGACGACCACCGCGCCGAGGCGGACGGCGGCGTCGGCCGCGGAAGCGAAAAGGAATAAAAAGAAGACCGGCATGATCCTGGTCCTAAGCGGCATCGTCCTTCTCCACCTGCAAAGTCACGTGGGTGATCCCGAACCGCTCGGCCATGATGACCTTGCCCGCCTTCAGCGCCTCGGAGTGGTCCCGGCCCGCCTCCAGGATGAGATGGCCGCTCATGGAGTCCTTGCCCTGCGTCAGCGACCACAGGTGGAGGTCGTGGACGTCCGTCACGCCGGGGATGCCCTTGAGCGCCTCGCGGATCTCGTCGATGTCCAGATGCGCGGGGGCGCCCTCGAGCAGGATGTTGACCGAGTCGCGCAGGAGCCAGAACGCGGTGAGGACGATGCCGCCGCAGATGAGGACGGTGACGATCGCGTCCGCCCGGTACCAGCGCGTCTGGAGGATGATGACGCCGGCGAGCAAAGCCCCGACGGAGCCGGCGCCGTCGGAGATGACGTGCAGCAGGGCGCCGCGCATGTTGATGTTCGTCCGGCTCGCCTTCCACAAGAGCGCGGCGGAGCCCATGTTGCACAGCAGGCCGACGAAGGCGACGCCGATCATCGGCTTCGCCGCGATCGCCGTGGGAAAGGCGAAGCGCGCCCACGCCTCGCGCAGGAGGAAGCCCGTGGCGACCATCAAGGCGATCGCGTTGCCGAGCGCGGCCAGTACCTCGACGCGGCGGTAGCCGTAGGTGCGCTTGGGGTCGGCGGGCAGCCGGGCCAGCATCGCGGCGACCAAGGTCAGGCTCAGGCCCAGAAGATCGACGGCCATGTGCGCGGCGTCGGCGATCAGGGCCAGGCTTCCCGTCCACCATCCGCCCGCGAGCTCGACGAAAAAGATCGTCCCGGTCAGCGCGATCGCGCCGTAAAGCGGGCGCTCGGCGCCTCCCTCGCCGTGGTGGTCGTGGTCGTGGGCGTGATCGTGGGCCATCAGACCTTGGGCTTGCGGTTCTGCCGGGCGATCTCGTAGAGCAGGGCGGTGGCCGCGCACGAGGCGTTGAGGCTGCCGACGCCGTGCTCCGACTGGGGCACGCGCATCAGCTCGTCGCAGGACGCGCGCACCAGCGGGCGCATGCCGTAGCCTTCCGAGCCGATGACGAGCACGCAGGGCGTGTTGACGACGCAGTCCCACGCGTCCTTGCCCGAGGCGTCGGCGCCGTACACCCAGAAGCCGTGCTTCTTGCACAGGTCGAGCGTCTGCGCGATGTTGACGACGCGATGGACGGGGATCTTGAGCGCGGCGCCGGCCGAGGCCTGTATGACGGCCTGGGTCACGGGCGCCGAGCGGCGCTCGGGGATCACGACGCAGCGCGCGTGGAGCTGGAGCGCCGAGCGCGTGATGGCCCCGAGGTTGTGCGGGTCCTGGATCTGGTCGAGCACGACGACGACCAGCCCCTTCTTGCGCTCGTCGTCGAGGCCCCGCACCCACTCGGAGAACGTGGCCGCGGGGTCGTACGACGCGCGGATCGCGATGCCGCCGTGCTTGCCGCCCTTGACCGCGCGGTCGAGTTCGGGGCGGGACATGTAGCGGATCTGAACGTCGAGGTCCTTGGCCTGCTTGATCAGCGCGCCGATGTTCGGGTGGACGAGCTCGTGCTCGATCCACATCTCGCGGCAGTCGTAAGGGGTCTTGGCCAGCGCGTTGGCCACGGCCTCGAAGCCGCCCAGCCAGCGCGTCTCGGCGTTGGGCGCGCGTTCCTCTCCTTCCGCCGGCTCCGCGCCGCGCGGCGCGGCGCCGCGCAGACGCTCGTGGCGGAGCTTGTCGTGATGGCGCTTCTTGTCGAAATGGCGGTTCTTGTCGAAGGGCTTCGCCTTCGGCGGATGCTGCGGGCGGTCGCCGCGGTCGGGCCTGTGGTCGGGACGGCGTCCGAATTTCTTTTTCACTTTTTAACCGCCTTGGAGCCGTCTTTGCCGTCGAGCACTTTGAATCCCGCGGCTTCGATCTCTTGACGAATCCGATCCGCCTCGGCGAAGTCCTTCTTCGCCTTCGCCTGGACGCGCCGGTCCACCAAGGCGAGGATGCCCGCGGGCACCGCCTCGACGGCCTCCGCCTTGAACAGGTCGAGGCCGAGCACGGAGTCCGCCTCCTCGAGGAAGGCCTTCTTGGCGCCGCCGGGAAGGTCGCTCTTCAGCGCGTCCCAGACGACGGCCAGCGCCGACGGCGCGTTGAGGTCGTCGGCGAGCGCGTCCTTGAACCGGGCGGAGAACTCGGCGCAGTTGGGCTTGGAGGCCTCGAGCGCCAGGGCGGCCGCGGCGTCCTTCAGGCGGCGGCGGGCGGTCTTGGAGCCCTCGAGGGACTCCCAGGTGAAATCGAGCTGCTTGCGGTAATGGGCCGTCAGGCAGTGGTACTTGTAGTCGAGCGGCGAGAAGCCCTTCTCCTTGAGGTCGGAGAGCTTCACGAAGCCGCCGGAGGACTTGGCCATCTTCGCGTTGTTCATCAGCAGGAACTCGGCGTGCATCCAGACCTTGGCGAACGGCCGGCCGGTGGCGCCCTCGGACTGGGCGATCTCGTTGGTGTGGTGCACCGGGACGTGGTCGATGCCCCCGCAGTGGATGTCGAGCGTGGGTCCGAGGAAATTCATGGCCATCGCCGAGCACTCGATGTGCCAGCCGGGAAACCCTCTCCCCCAAGGGGAGTCCCACTCCATCTGACGGGTCGTCCCGGCGGGAGAGAACTTCCAAAGAGCGAAATCGGTGATGTGTTTTTTCTCGGCGTTGGCCTCGACGCGCGCCCCGGACTTGAGCCCCTCGAGATGCTCCTTCGTCATCAGCTTCCCGTAGTCGGGGAGCTTGGACGTGTCGAAGTACAGGCCGTCGGAGGTCTTGTAGACGAACCCTTTCGCCTCCAACTTCTGGACGAGAGCGATCTGTTCGGGGATGTGATCCGTCGCCTTGCACAACACGTCGGCGGGCAGAAGATTCAGTTCCCTGCAATCGTTGAGAAATGCATCGGTGTAGAACCTGGCGATGTCCCAGGCGCTCTTGCCCTCGCGCGCGGCGCCGACCTCCATCTTGTCCTCGCCCTCGTCGCCCTGGCTGGTCAGGTGGCCGACGTCGGTGATGTTCATCACGCGCCGGGGCGCGAAGCCGAGCAGCTTGAGCGTGCGGACGAGCACGTCCTCGAAGACGTAGGTGCGGTAGTTGCCCACGTGCTGGTAGTTGTACACGGTGGGGCCGCAGGTATATAAGGAGACCTCGGGCGGGGCGCCCGGAGCGAAGTCGTCCTTGGCGCGGGTCAGGCTGTTGTAAAGGCGCAGGGCCATGCGCCTATTCTAGGAAATCGCGGGGCACCCTGAGCGCCTTGCGACCCGGCGATGTCCCGACTATACTTCGAACGTGAGCGCTTGGCTGGTCGCCGCCCTTCTCGTGTCCTCAGCCTCGGCGGAGCCCCTCATGCCCCCGCCCCAGCCGATACCGGGCTGGGAGGCGCCGCCCGACGACACTCCGGCCGACGGGGGCGACGAAGAGCCGACCGACGAAGAAATCGCGGAGGAGGTCGCTGAGGACGCGGAACAGGCGGCGGCGGAGGGCGAGCCGGCAGGACCGGCGTTCAAGCCCGTACCGGGAGGAGCGATCTCCCACGGCTCGTCCGCCTCGGCGCCGAACGGGACGGCCTCCGCGACGCCCGGCGCGGCGAAAGAAAAGAAAGCCGCCGCCAAGACCCGCCGCGCCTCGGCGGGCAAGGCCGCGGCCAAGATGGCCGAATCGATGAAAGCCCTGACGAAAAACGCCGGCGCGGACCTCGCCGCGGGCTTTCCCGGCGGGGGGCCCGGCATGGCGGCCGGCGCTCTCGGGGCCTTGGGCGGACCCGGCGGCTCACCCGGCGGGGCCCACCGGAGCGCGCCCGGAGGGACCGCTCCCGTTCCGGCGCCTTCCGCGCCGGCGGCGCCGGGCCCCCCCGCGAGCGAGATCGCCTCCTGGATGGGCCCGTACTCGAGCCTGCTCGCCTCGCGCGGGCTCGTCGCCGAGCGCGCGCCGGACGGGAAGCTGCGCTTCCGCCGTAAGGACGGCTCCGCCGCGACGAAGGAGGAGGTCGAGTCCCTTCGCCAGGCCGCGGAGCGCGAGCCCGGCGCGCTCGCGAAATATCCCGACTTCTTCTCCGCCATCTCCCGCTCCGACTTTGGGAGTCTGCGCGGCGAGTACCAAAAAAACCCCGACCGCCCGACCTTCAAGGACGTTGACATGACCAGGGACCAGCGCCAGGACCTCGTCTGGGACCGCTCCTGCGACAAGCTCTCGGGCGAATGCAACGCGCACGCCGACGAGAAGGGCTACAAGAAGAACGAATTCGTCAAGCCGAAAGCCGCGCGCAGCATGTGGCAGGAACTGCTCGAGCTCGCCGGCAACGGCGAGGAAGCCCCCGAAGAAACGGCCAAGGCGCCGGGCCGCGCTCGCCCGACCGTGCCCGACGCCATTCTCGCCGAGGAGGAGAGGGCCGGGGCGGTCGCGGCCTCCGGGAGCGCCCCCGCGGCGGGAACTCCGGCGCAAGCCGCGGCCGCGCCGGCCCGCTCCGCTCCCGCGCGCGCCTTCGCGAAAATCCCGGCGCTGCTCGGCTTCGGCGGGGAGCCGGGCGCCAAACGGACGCGGGCCGGCTGGCTCATCGGCCTGCTCGTTCTCGCGGCGATCGCCGCGGTCCGCAAGCTCGCCGGCTGAGGCCTACTTTTTGACGCTCGAGAGCGCGGCTTCGATCGCGGGAGCGATCAGCTTCTTCTCTTCCTCGAGCCACTCCTTGCAGTCCTTCGTGCCGTATTGATTCACCCAGGAGAGGGAGTCGATCGCGTCGTTCTTCTCCGACGCGGTCTTCGCGCCCGCGACGTACGCGGCGGTCTTGACCGCGTAGTCCAGCCGCAGTTCGGTCTGCTCGGCCTTGGTCCACTCGCGCTCGGAGGCCGCCTGGGCGGTCCAGTTCGAGCAGAAGTTCGTCGCGTAGAGCTTTACGTACTTATCCCATTTGTACGTGTTTCCGGGCTTGACCGTCTCCCCCTTCATCTTCCTCGAAAGCTCGGCGCCCAGCTTCATGAACGCGGTTTGCTCCGCGATCTGGCAGTACAGCTGCTTCTCTTTCGGCAGGAGCTGGAACGACCCGTCCGGACGCTGACCCGTCTGGCTGCGCCTCACGATCATGCTGTTGACGGCGGCTTTGTCCACCGGACCGTCGATATTGCACACCTTGGCGGGATCGAGGCCGGAAATCATGCCGAGAGGCTTATCATCCTGAGCGGCGGCGGGGACGGCGCAAAGGACGGCGGACAGCAGGAGAAGGGTTTTCATACGGGGAGTATGCTCCGACGGTGGGTCTTTGTCAACCCTGGGTCGGGCCCGGCTCGCGGCCCACAGGCCCTGTTCCGCGATGGCCTCCTCCCTGAATTTCGGCTGCACTGTCGGCGGACATGCGAAGAGCGCCAGGCCGGACCGACCTGCGACATTTCCTCGCCATCGCCCCGTTCGCCCTGGCGTGCTTCCCCTCGCGCGGGCTCTACTTCCTGCTCCATCCGGCGGCGCCGTACGGGCGTTATCACACCCATCATCCGGTCCTCGGCGCCCCCACCCAGCC
>JAMPYD010000138.1 GCA_023700845.1 Elusimicrobiota bacterium
CGGGGCCTGCCCGAGGCGAAGGCCGCGCAGATCTCCGCCGCCGCCCGCGCGGGCCGTCTCGACGCCCCGAAGGCGGAGGACGGCGCGCAGGCCGAGTCGGCGCTTCGCGGCATGATCCGCATGAGCCTGACCGACGGCGTCGTGACCGAGGCCGAGCGCGCGGCGCTGCACGACTTCGGCGCCCGCTTCGCCCTGCGCCCCGACGACATCACGGCGATGATCGTCGAGGAGCGCGAGGCGATGGTCCGCTCCGTGCGCGGCGTCTCCTGACGCCGTCCGGAAAGGGTTGACAGGGTCCGGCGCGGAGGGTATAGTAACGATTCCGGAGGATATACCCGACATGGCATTAATCGACCGAGTCAAATACGACGGCCCCGCCAACGTCCTCGTCTGGCGCCATCCTCCGGACGACCTCAGCTGGGGCACCCAGGTCATCGTCAACCAGGCCCAGGAGGCCATCTTCTTCAAGGGCGGCCAGGCGCTCGACGTCCTCGGCCCCGGCACCCACACCCTGCGCACGGCGAACATCCCGTTCCTGCGCACCTTGATCAAGGTCCCTTTCGGGGGCGAGACCCCGTTCGCGGCCGAGATCTACTACGTCAACAAGGCGGTCAACCTCGACGTGAAATGGGGCACCAACAGCCCCATCCCCGTCCTCGACCCCAAGTTCAACGTCTTCCTGCCCGTGCGGGCGTTCGGCCAGTTCGGGATCCAGATCGCGGATTCGAAGGCGTTCGTGACCCAGCTCTCGGCGACGAACCCGCAGTTCTCGACCGACCAGCTGTCGAACTACTTCCGCGGCGTCCTGCTGACGAAGGCCAAGGACTACATCGCGGAGACGATCGTCAAGGAGAAGATCAACCTCCTGGAGATCGCCGCCCACCTCGAGGAGATGTCCGGCGCGCTGCAGGCCAAGCTCGCCCAGGACTTCGCGACGTACGGCGTGAAGCTCGTGAACTTCTACCTCAACTCGGTGGACGTCCCCGAGGACGACGACACCGTCGTCCGCCTCAAGAAGGCCCTCGCCGACAAGGCCGAGCTCGACATCCTCGGCGACAAGTACCAGCAGAAGCGCACGCTCGACGTCATGGAAAAGGCCGCCGGCAACGAGGGCGGCGGAGCGGGCGCGGGCATCGGCATGGGCATGGGCATGGGCGCCGGCCTGGGCATGGGCCAGATGATGGGCCAGGCCATGGGCGGCCAGCCGATCGGCGGCGCGGCCGCCGGAAGCCCCGCGGGCGCGAAGTTCTGCGCGGCCTGCGGCAAGCCCCTCTCCGCGGGCGCGAAGTTCTGCGCCGAGTGCGGCGGAAAAGTCGGCTGAAGCCTTCGACGTTCCGCTGAGTCATCCCCGATCTTCCACCGGTGGAATTTTGGGGATGATTCTTTTTTGGGATCCCGGAACTCGCACCGGTGCGAGTTCGTTCGAGTCAGGGTTTGACGGGAGGGAGAACGAAAGGGGCGCCCTTGTAGGGTACGACCGTTTCCACGAGCCCGGAGGGCGTCACGGCGACGTTCAGCGTGTGCGCGAAGCGCTTCTTCGGGTAGCCGGGGGGGAGCGGGTACAGCGGCGAGCCGCCGCCGCCGGAGATGATGTAGCGCACGCCGCGATGATCCGCGGCCCAGAACGCGTGGATGTGGCCCATGTACACGGCTTTGACGCCGCCGGCGGTCACGATGTCCTCGAACTCCGTTGATCCGTCCTGGAAGTAGTTGGTGAAGAAGTCCCGCAGGTAGCCCTTCTGCTCGTCCTGCGCGCCCTTGTCGGCGGACCACTCCTCGAGCGCCCCGACTTCCTTGAGAGGCGTGATCGACTTGATGTAGTCGGGGGGCACGTGCGTGAAGATCACCTTCGGGCCCGGCACGGCGAGGGCCGCCTTGAGCCAGGCGAGCTGGGAGCCCGTGACCTTGCGGTCCGAGGAGTCGAGGCTGACGAAGCGCCAGCCTGCCCGGTCGAAGTAGTAGTCGCGCGGACCGAAGACGGCGTCATAAAGATTCTTGTCGGCGTCGCCGTTCGGCCGCGAGCGGTCGTGGTTGCCCGCGCAGCGCAGCAGGGGCTTGATCGCCTCCTTCTCGACGACGGCGATGTGCTCCCGGTACTGCTCGGCCTCGCCCTCGCTGACGAAGTCGCCGAGCTGGAAGACGAAGTCCGTCCCCGCGGCCTGGAGCGCGCGCCACTGGTTGACGAAGGCGGCCTTCTCCGGGCTGAAGATGCGCTCCCACCAGAAGCGGCCGTGCTCGACGTCGCCGATCACGCCGAAGGCGAAGGGTTCCCGATCAGCGCGCGGCGTCAGACGCGCGAGCATCGCCTCGTTGCCGACGCGGGCCTTGGCCTGGGCGAGGTCCGGCGGCACGGCCGTCGGCGGCTTCTTCTTGGCGGCCTCGACGGCGGCCGGGGCCTTCGGCGCGGGCGGCATAGTCAGGGCGGCGGGGGAGGACCGGTCGAAGAAGGGGTCCGGCGCCGAGGCGGCGGCGCCGAGAGGGAGCAGAACGGCGGCGACGAGATATTTCATCTCTTGAAGAGCTTATCAAGTCCTCGGCCGCCGAGGGCCTTGCCGACCGCGTCCTGGAGCTGTTTATTCAGGGCCCCCTTCTGGGCGTCGAGCGGGCCCAGGAGCTTGCCCGCCAGGCCGTCGACCGACGCGCGCGCGTCCTTCGTCTTGTCGCCGTAGAGGGCGGCGAGCTTGGCCTCGAGGACCTTTTTCTGCGCCTCGAGCTGGCCGGAGACGGCCTTGCGCATCGCGGCGGCGACGACCTCGCCGGCGTTGGAGGAGAACGCGAGCTTGAGGTCGTCCTCGCGGCCGGAGATTCCGATGCGGACGTTGAAGCTCGTCAGCGACTTGAGCGCGTCGCTCACGAGCGCGCCCGCCGTTCCGGTCAGCGACACCTTCGGTTCGAGGACGACGCCGGAGGCCTCGACGAGCACCTCGCCCGTCCACTCGTCGCCGGTCGACGCGAGGCGGCCTTTCACCTTCGCCGTGCCCGCGGCGAGCGCGCCGCCGACCTCGCCGTCGCCGAGCGACGTCCCGGCCAAAGAGAAGCCCGAGCCGGAGAAGTCCACCGTCACGCCGACCGGATCGTTCTGCTGGTCGAGGCGGCCGCCCAAGGTCACGGCCGGGCCGGACGCGGACTTGCCGGCCAAGGTCAGGGTCGCGGGCTTGCCGTAAAGCTTCGGATTAGAGGTTGCGCCGTTTAGAATGCCATGGATGTCGAGCGCGCCGCCCGTCACCCCGTCGAGCGTGCCCGTGATCTTCGCGTTCTCGAGCAGGTACTGCGGATAGGCGTGGGCGCGGGGGAACTCGACGTTGACCCCGGCGCGCCGCTCGGGCGGCGGCGGGTTGGCGGCCTTGCGCGCGGCGGCCTTCTCCCGAGCGAGGCGCATCCACTTCATCGCCGTCGCCAGGCGCGAGGCGGTCTGCGCGCCGAGCAGGCGCTTGGCCAGGTCCTGGGAGTCGAGCGTGGGCAGTCCCGCGGCGGCGAGCAGGCCGTTGAGGTCCTGCTTGCGGAGATCGTCGGCCTCCTTCATGAGGGACTGGGCCTCGGCGATGTCCTTCTGCGCCTGGGCCTTCTGCGCGTCCACGCGGGCGATCAGGGCCTTGATCCGCTTCTGCGCGTCCGCGGCGGCCGCGGCCTTCTTGAAGACGTCGTTGCCGCCGATGGACTTGAGCGAGTCGGCGATGTCCTTGGCTTCCGTCTCGATCGCCTTGGCCTCCTCGGCCTTGCCCTTCCAGCGGTCCTCGATCTCCTTCGCCTTGGCCTTGGCCTCGTCGAGCTTCTTGAGGCCCTGGAGCTTGGCCGCGTCCACCTCGCCGACGGCGTTGGCCTTGACCTCGATCGCGGCGGACGCCGCGGGGGCGATCCGGCGGCGGATGGCGGCGGTCAGCGCGGACGGCGGCGGCGGGTTGCGGATCGCGCCGCTCGTCTTGCGCGCCGTGCCCAGGCGCAGGCCCTCGAGCGCGGCCTCGCGCACGACGCCCTTGCCGCGCACGGCGGCCGACGTGTCGAGCGAGAAGGCGATGCGGGAGAGCTCGACGAGGTTCTTCATAGGTTCGTCCCGGTCGGCGACGGCGACGCCCTTGATCTCGAGCGTGCCCTTGAGCCACTTCGACCGCACCGAGCCGATCTCGACCTTCGCTCCGGCCGCGGCCTCGCCGCCCGCGATCAGGCCGCGCTTGAGGAGCGGATCGAAGAAGAAAAAGACGAAGGCCCAGAGAAGCAGGACGGCGCCGAGCGTTCCCAGGACGGGGCCCTTCTTGACCCAGCTCATCGCGTCCACTCCTGGTACAGCCGGATCATCCACAGGCCCTTGAGCCACTGCACGACCTTCAGGCGCTCGACCTTCGCGGCGAGGTTCGCGGCGTACCAGGCGACGAAGCGCAGGAAGAAGAAGTACAGCGGGGCGAAGAGGGCGAGGCCGAGGACGAGGTTGCCCAGCACCACGGTGTTGTTGAAGCGCGTCAGCGGGACGACCGGCAGGTCGTACAGGGCGGTCCAGAGGCCGGCGAGCGCGGGGGCCTTGAGCAGGGACAGGCCGATCCGGTGGGCGAGGCCGTCGACGGCGTAGCCGATCGGCGTGAAGAAGGTCGCCGCGAGCAGGGCCAGGCCCTTGTTGAGGCGCAGCGCGAAGAACAGGAGGAGGAACACGACGGCGAAGAGGTTTCCCTTCGGGATCAGGCCCATCGCGGCGCCCAGGGCGAAGCCGGCGGCGAGGTGGCGGGGGTCCGAGCCGCCGTGAAGCGCGGCGAAGAGGTCCTTGAGCAGGCGCAGCGGATTCATCGCGCCTATCTTACTCCATCGGGCCCGGCCCTGTCAGGTCAAGAAGCTTTGACGGGCACGTACATCTTCAGGCAGCCCTTTTTGCCGTACGTCCTCAGGAAGGGCATGCTGCGGGTCGTGCACGAGAAGTGGCAGACGCGCAGCTCGTTGGGGTCCGTCGGGAGCTCGCGCAGGTGGCGGTTGGTCGCGCGCAGGTTCCGGTAGGTCTCCTCGCCGACGGTGATCTCCGCGTGGCCGTTCGTCGCGTCGGCGAAGCTGCAGCCGCCCGCGTAGATCAGCAGGGAGCCGTCGGGCACGGAGGCGGGGTCGTCGCTCGCCTTGGCGAGGTCCACCTGACGGTAGCCCATCGAGTCCAGGATGCGGGGATTCTTCTTCACGTCCTGGCTGAACATCTTGGCCGCGCCGGGGCGCAGGCCGATGAGGCCGGTGCTCTGCGGGTTGGGCGCGTCGATGACGCCGGCGTCGATCAGGGCCTGCTTGAAGAAGCGGTAGCACATGGAGCCCATCTTCTTCACGTAGTTGAGGGTGCCGGTGTACGCCTCCGCGGCGACCTGCTTGCCCTTCTCCCAGTCGAAGTAGGAGGTCAGCGAGGCCCAGGACATCATGCCCGCCGAGGCGCTCGGCGGCGGGCCGGCGGTTTCGGGCGCGGGGGTCGGGTAGGTGATCAGCTGCAGCGGCTGGACCTGGGGCGGGATCTTGGACCAGTTCCGCACGCCGCGGGAGTCGTACTGCGGCTCGTCGGACGGGGCTCCGGCGACGATGACGTTGAGCTCCGCCGGGCGCTCCTCCGCGCCGACGAAGTGCGCGTCGCCGTTGAGGCCCATCCTGAGGTACTCGCTCGTCGCGTTCAGGTCGCGCGCCAGCCTCTTCTTCTTCGCCTCGGAGATGCCGGGGTTGCGCCGCACGTCCTCGGCGATGGCGGCGCGCGCGTCGAGCTCCCGCTGCTCGGCGACGACGGCGCGCTTTCCCCTCACGCGGTTGCCGTAAAGCTCGACGGCCCGGTCGGGCCGGGCGCCGAGGCGGCGCGCGACGGAGCGGACGAAGGCGACGTGGGTCTCGAGCTCGTCGCCCGGCTCGCGTCCGCCCTGGACGTACTTCGCCTGGTCGAACAGCTTGACGAGGGGCTCGGCCTGGCCCGC
>JAMPYD010000139.1 GCA_023700845.1 Elusimicrobiota bacterium
ACCTCGCCTTCAGCTTCCCGGCGACCTTCAACGACCGGGCCGTCGTCTCCTCGGCGTACAACGGTCAATTCCTGGCGCGCTACGACGGGAACAGCTACAGCCTGAACGCCCAGGCCGCCTGCGCCGCCTTCTCCGACGAGGAAGGCGAGCTCTTCAAGCGCATCCCGGGCGAGGAGGTTCTCGCCCGGCGCCCCGTCCGAAGGACCGCCCCCGCCGCCGCGTCGTCCGGCCTCAGCTCGGCCGACATCGACCGCATCGCCAAGGCCGTGCAAGGCTCCGCGCCGGCGGCCGCCCCCGCCGCGACCTTCCCGCCCTCGCCTTCGCCCCGCTTTTCCGTCGCGGAACGCCCCGACGACCTCGCGATCATCGTCGGCATCGAGACCTACTCCGACATCGCCTCCAAGGCCCCTTACGCCGAGCGCGACGCGGACGCGTTCAAGGCCCATGTCCGCGCCCTCGGCGTGCCCGAGCGCAATGTCGTCCTCCTCAAGGGCGCGAAGGCCGGCAAGGCCTCGCTCGAGAAGAACCTCGAGCAGTGGCTGCCGCGCATGGCCAAGGCCGACAGCCGGGTCTACTTCTACTTCTCGGGCCACGGCGCCCCCGACGTGAAGACGGGACAGGCCTACCTCGTGCCCTGGGACGGCGACCCGAACTTCCTCGAGTCCACGGGCTACCCCGTCGCCAAGCTCTACAAGAAGCTGGGCGAGCTTCCCGCCAAGCAGGTGCTCGTCGCGATGGACTCCTGCTTCTCGGGCGCGGGCGGGCGCTCGGTGCTCGCCTCCGGCGCGCGGCCGCTCGTCGCCAAGATCGACACCGGCGCGGCCCCCGCGACGGTCACCGTGCTCGCGGCCTCGGCCTCGAACGAAATCTCCGGCTCGCTCGACGACAAGGGCCACGGCGCCTTCACCTACTTCCTGCTCGAGGGCATGAACGCGGGCAAGACCACGCCGAAGGCTCTCGCCGAGTACCTGACGCCGCGCGTGCAGGACGAGGCGCGCCGGCTCAACCGCGACCAGACGCCCCAGCTTCAGGGCGACGGGGCCTGGCCGCTGCGCTGACGCGAAAAATCCCTCGTTTTTCGAAAAAAAGCGCAGAGATTAAAAGCGCTATTTACCGCCGGCGCCGAAAGTGAATAGTGCTTAAAAAATAATGTTTATTTTTCGAAAAACGAGGGGTTTCCTCCGCGTCGTCCGCCGCCATCTCCGCCTGATCGTCGCCGCCGCCTTTCTCGCGAGCCCGGCCCGCGCCGGCAAGCTCGACCTGGATCTGTACGGCGTCCCTCCTCCTCGATTCTCGAAGGTCCAGGGCCCCCAAGTCCCGAAGGGAGCGCCGTGGCTCCCCGGGGATTTGCGCCACGCGCGGGGCGAGAGCTTCGCCGTGCAGGCGCTCGCCTCCGGCGGCAGCGCGGGGCTGGGCTTGGCCGGCCTCGCCCAGAACGCCGGCGCCGCGGGCAAGAGCCGGGAAGCCGCGGCCATGTCGGCGGGCTTCGGCGCGATCGCCCTCATGGGACTGTGGCGGACCTGGCGGCTGTGGCGCGATCCCGCCGCCGACGAAAAACCCAAGAAATAAACGCCCCGCGGGGGACTTGTAAAAATCGCGGCCAGAGGCTATATAAGGGAGTCATGGCTTCACTTCCGATCTATTGGAACCGCTGCGAGGGCGACGTCTGGGGCGAGCTGTTCGCGATCAACCTGAACGATCCGCATTTCGACGACCTCCAGGGCGTTTACATGGTCTGGCTCGGCGGGAACAAGCCCGCCGCCATCTGCGCGGGCTCCGGGCTGATCCGGGAGCAGCTCGCGGAGCGACGAGCGCAGCCGGAGCTCCAGGCCCTGCGCGACAAGTCCCTGCTCGTCACCTGGGCCAAGGTCGACCCGCTCGTGAGCAAGGGCGTCGAGCGCTGGCTGCTCGAGAACCTGCGTCCCAAGGTCGCCAACCGGATTCCCGATTCGCTGCCCGTCGAGGTGAACCTTCCCGGACGCCCCGGCCAGGCCGCGCCCGACGCGGGCGCGCCGCCGAACCAGCTGTTCCAGGACCTGACCGCCCCCGATTCGGCGCCGCCCGAGACCCACACCGCGGGGCCCGCCCTCGCCGCGGCCGCGCCCATCACCCCCCCGCCCGTCGCGGCCCCGGCCCCGGCCAAGACGCCCGCCGCGGGCGTCGAGCCGCAGCGCCTGCCGCTCCAGGCCGAGTTCATCGACATGGTCAAGCGGGCCAAGGAGACGACGAAGGGCGGCATGTTCGGCGGCGGCGGCAGGCCCAAGCCCGAGGAAGAGAAGCTCGTGTCCGACGCGGTGCAGAGAATCCTGAAGGAGGCGGTGAAGCTGCGCGCCTCGGACGTGCATCTCGAGCCGCTCGACAGCGCCCTGCGGGTGCGCTTCCGCGTCGACGGCATCCTCGAGGAGATGATGCAGATTCCGGCGTCGCTGAACCTGCGCGTGGTGTCGCACATCCGCGTGACGTGCGGCCTCGACCCGGAGCGCGGCATCGGCACGAGCAAGCCCGAGGACGCGCGCATGTCCCTCTCCCAGGAAGGCATCGAGGTGGACCTGCGCCTGTCCACCTTCCCGACGCCGAACGGCGACAAGGCCGTGCTGCGCCTGATCCCGCGGAACACGAAGGTTCCGGCGCTCGAGGAGATCGGCCTCGAGCCGAAGATCACCGAGGCCCTGCGCGCGGTGAGCACGCGCCCCCAGGGGATGTTCATCGTGACGGGCCCGACGGGCAGCGGCAAGTCGACGACGCTGTACACCTTGCTCCAGCAGATCAACTCCCCGTCGCGAAACATCGTGACGCTCGAGGATCCGATCGAGAAGAAGATCCCCGGGGTCAACCAGGGCATGATCCAGCCCAAGGCCGGCTTCGGCTTCGCCGAGGGTCTGCGGGCGATCCTGCGCCAGGACCCGAACGTGATCATGGTCGGCGAGATCCGCGACCTCGAGACGGCGGAGATCGCGGTGTCGGCGTCGCTGACCGGCCACATGATCTTCACGACCCTGCACACGAACAGCGCGCTCGGCGCGATCACGCGCCTCTTCGACATGGGCCTCGAGCCGTTCCTGATCGCCTCCGCGCTGACCGCCGTCTCCGCCCAGCGCCTGGCGCGGAAAGTCTGCGAGACGTGCGCGCAGCCCTACGAGCCGACCGCCGCGGAGGTCGCCGAGGTCGAGCACCGCGTCAAGAGCGCCGGCATCCGCATGCCCGACGGCCTGCTGAAAAACCTCAAGCGCGGGGCCGGCTGCGCCGCCTGCCGCCAGAGCGGCTACCTCGGACGCGCCCTGCTCTTCGAGTACATCGCCGTCAGCCCGGCCCTGCGCGCGCTGATCCTGAAGAAGGCCGGGCTCGACGACCTGCGCGCGGCCGCCCTCAAGGACGGCAGCGATCCGCTGATCGCCGACGGCCTGCGCAAGGCCGCGGCCGGCGTCATCTCGATCTCCGAGGTGTTCCGCGTCGTCGATTCGACCGACTAGCGCGATTTAGGTATCATCAGCCCGTGAGGGTCCTCCTTCTCGGCTCCGGCGGCAGGGAACACGCGATGGCGTGGGCGTTGGCGAAGAGCCCCGCGCTCACGAAGCTGTGGGCCGCGCCGGGTTCCGACGGCATGGGCGCCTTGGCCGAACGCGTCCCCCTCGACCCTCTCGACCCCAAGGCCGTGAGCGCCTTCTGCGCGGAGAAGGGCGTCGAGCTGCTCGTCGTCGGGCCGGAGGCGCCGCTCGCCGCCGGCGTCGCCGACGCGGTCCGCGCCGCGGGCGTCCCCGTGTTCGGCCCGGGCAAGGACGGCGCGCGACTCGAGTCCTCGAAGGCCTTCGCCAAGGATTTCATGCTCCGCCACGGACTGCCCACCGCCCGCGCGCGCGTCGGCGGCTACGAGGAAGCCCTGGCGGCAGCCAGGGCGTTCGGCGGGCGGTGCGCGGTCAAGGCCGACGGCCTCGCCGCCGGCAAGGGCGTGATCGTCTGCACGGCGCTGCCGGAGGCCGAGGCGGCGGTCGCGACGCTCGCCGCGACCGGCGCCGGCAGCACCTTGCTCGTCGAGGAGCTGCTGACGGGGCCCGAGATCTCGATGATGGCCGTGCTCGACGGGACATCGTACGCCCTGCTTCCCGCGAGCCAGGACCACAAGCGCCTGCTCGACGGCGACCTCGGCCCGAACACCGGCGGCATGGGCGCGCTGTGCCCCGTCCCGCTCGAAGCCCCGCTGCTGGCCCGAATCCGGTCCGACGTCTTCGACCGCGCGCTCGAGGGCCTGAAGAAGGACGGGCTCGACTACCGCGGCGTCCTGTACGCGGGCCTCATGCTCACGCCGGACGGGCCGAAGTGCCTCGAGTTCAACGCGCGCCTCGGCGATCCGGAGACGCAGGCGATCCTCCCCCTGCTCGACGCCGACTTCCTCGAGCTGTGCCTCGCCTGCGCGCGCGGCGAGCTGAGGACGGACCGCGTCCCGGCCCGCCCCGGCGCCTGCGTGTCCGTCGTCGTCGCCGCCGAGGGCTACCCGGAGGCGCCGAAGCCCGGCGCGCTATTAACGCCTGAAGCGGCCGAAGGCCGCGAAGGCGTGATGGTGTTCCACGCGGGCACGAGGAAGGACGGGGACCGCTGGCTCGCGGCGGGCGGGCGGGTGCTCGCCGTCGTCGGCCTCGGCGCGGACCTCGCCGCCGCGCGCGAACGCGCCTACGGCGCCCTGCCGCTCGTCGCCGGACCGCGGCTGCGCTGGAGGAAGGACGTCGCCGCCAAAGTACTCGGAAGGAGCCTCGCGTGAAGAAGAATCGACCCCTCGTCGGCATCATCATGGGCAGCAAGTCGGACTGGAAGACGATGAAGGCCGCCGCCGACGTTCTCCGTGATTATCAGGTGCCGTACGAGGCCTCGGTCGTCTCCGCGCACCGCACGCCGATGAAGCTGTTCAGCTACGCCGCCGCCGCCGAGAAGAAGGGGCTCAAGGTCATCATCGCCGGCGCCGGGGGCGCGGCGCACCTTCCGGGCATGACCGCGGCGATGACCTGGCTGCCCGTGCTCGGGGTGCCCGTCGAATCGCGCGCGCTCAAGGGCCTCGACTCCCTGCTGTCGATCAACCAGATGCCGCGCGGCGTCGCCGTCGCCACGCTCGCGATCGGCGAGGCGGGCGCGGCCAACGCGGGGCATCTCGCCGCCCAGATCCTCGCGCTGAACGATCCCGCGCTGTCCCGGCGCGTCAAGAAGTTCCGCGACGCGCAGACGCGGAAAGTCCTCCGGGACTCGCTGTAGTGGAACCGCTGGCGCCCGGGAAGACCCTCGGCATACTCGGCGGCGGCCAGCTCGGACGACTGATCGCCGAGGCCGCGAAGGCCCTCGGCTACCGCACCGCCGCGCTCGACGCCTCGGCCTCCTCCCCCGCCCTGCGGGCCGTCGACTTCCCGATCGTCGGCCCCGTGGACGACGCGACGGCCGCTCTCAAGCTCGCGACGTCCTCCGATCTGGTGACGCTCGAATGGGAGCTCATCCCGGTCAAGGTCCTGGAGGTCGTCGCCGCCGCCCGCCCGCTGTTTCCCGCGCCGTCCGTTCTCGGCCTCATCCAGGACCGGCTGACCCAGAAGAATTTCCTGCGCAAGCACGGCTTCCCGCAGACGCCTTACGGCGAGGCGGCGACGGCGGTCGGCTGGAAATACCCCGTCATCATCAAGCGCCGCTCGCACGGCTACGACGGCAAGGGGCAATGCCGTCTGCTCAAGGAATCAGACGCGCCCAAGGCCGACGAGGTCCTGAAGGCGCCCTGCGTCTGGGAAAAGCTGGTCGATTTCAAGGCCGAGATCTCCGTGATCCTCGCGCGCGGACGCGACGGCCAGACCGCGGTCTACCCCGTCGCCGAGAACGTCCACCGCGACGGGATACTTCACGCCACCCGCGCGCCGGCCCGCATACCCCGGGACGTGGAAGC
>JAMPYD010000140.1 GCA_023700845.1 Elusimicrobiota bacterium
AGGTGTGGCTGCTCAACCACCGCTTCCGCCAGCACCGGGAGTTCGTCACGCGCATCAGCCTCGGCAAGATCCGCGGCGTCGTGCAGGACCGCACGATCTGGGAAGACACCATCTTCGCGCGCATGCTCAACCAGCATCCCGACAAGATCATCACGGACATGGACTACAACACCTACCTGGACCTATTCGACAACATGGTCCTGCGCGAGCTGGTGTTTCCGCAGATCATGATCTACCTCGACTGCAGCCCCGAGACCGCGATCAAGCGCATCAACTCGCGCGGCCGCATGATGGAGTCGGCGGTCAGCCTCGACTACCTGCGCATGCTCAAGACGAACTACGACCAGTTCATCGGCGAGATGGAGCAGGCGGGCGTGCGCATCCTGCGCATCAAGTGGGAGACCTTCCAGCCCGTCAGCGAGGTCGTGCGCATGGTGCATGAATACTCTTTGAAGCCCTCGAGCTTCACGAAGTGGGTCAGGCCCCTGCGAAGGACGCCGGCGATGAAGGCGAAAATCGCCGCTCCTCAGGAGAAGGCTCCTGTCTAACTCGGCCGTCGCCGCCGGTTCCTGGATCGAGAAGGATGGATTTCTTCTCGAGCCGAGGCTTTATGCTTTAGGCTTGAAGCATGGGTTCACCACGCGCCGCATGGGGTCCATGAAGGAGTCGTCCCAGCGGGACGCCGCATCCGCCGTTCTCGAGCTGCCCAATCCGTTGCTGTTGAAGCAAGTGCACGGGATAGCCATCCATCGCGCGGCCCATTCGGCGAACGGTCTCGAGGGCGATGGATGGACCATGGGCCCCGGGGACGAGGGGCTTTGCGTCGCCGTCTACGTCGCCGACTGCATGCCTTTGTATCTTTGGACCGACGACGGCAAGTACGCGGGCGTTTTTCACGCCGGGTGGCGGGGGATGGCCGCGGGAATGCCGACGAAGGCGGTGGAGGCTCTCGTCGAGAGGGGGGCGAAAGCGTCGCGGCTGCAGGCGGCGTTCGGACCTCATATCAGCGCCAACGTCTATAAAGTAGGAAACGAATTGGAGAACTCGTTCCCGGCGTCATCCCTGATCCGGAACGGCAACGAAATATATCTAGATCTCGACGCCGACGCCCGCCGCCAGCTCGAGGCCGCCGGCGTTCCGCCCCGGATGATCGGGCCCGCGGCGCCCTGCACTTTGTCGAACGAGGACTCCTATCACTCGTTCCGCCGTCAGAAGGACGGGGCCCGCATGCTCGCCTTCTTGTCTCTCGACCGGAGGCCCGCATGATCGCGCCCCGCCGCGCCCTGCGCGACGTTTTCCCGTACCAGCCCGGCAAGTCCATCGCTTCGGTCCAGCGCGAGCTGGGGCTGAAGTCCGTGGTCAAGCTCGCGTCCAACGAGAACCCCATCGGCGCCTCGCCGCGCGCGATGGCCGCCTACCGCAAGGCGGAGAAGTACTGCGCGCTGTATCCCGAGGGCACGAGCCCCGAGCTGCGCGAGGGCATCGCCCGGTTCCATCAGATCGAGCCCGAGTCGGTCGTCGTCGGCAACGGCTCCGACGAGATCATACGCCTCCTGTGCGAGGCCTTCCTCGACCCCGAGGACGAGGTGGTGGTCTCCCAGCACGCCTTCATCCGCTTCAAGCAGCAGGCGTCGATGATGGGCGCGCGCGTCATCGAGGTGCCGATGACCGACTGGACGCACGACCTGGCGCTGATGGGCAAGGCCGCGAGCCCGCGCACGAAGCTCGTCTTCGTCGCCAACCCGAACAACCCCACCGGGACCTACAACACGCTCGACGAGGTCTCCGAGCTCCTGGCCGCCGTGCCGAAGACCGCGCTCGTCGTCCTCGACGAGGCCTACTACCAGTACGCGGAAGGCATCCCGGGCTACCCGAAGAGCCTCCCCGGCCTCGTCCGCGAGCACGACAACCTCGTCGTGATGCGCACCTTCTCCAAGGCCTACGGCCTCGCCGGGCTGCGCGTCGGCTACGGCGTCGCCGACCCCGAGATCACCGGCTGGCTCGACCGCATCCGCATGCCCTTCAACGTGAACCTGCCGGCCCAGCGGGCCTGCCTCGAGGCGCTCAAGGACGACGCCTTCGTCCGGCGCGCGGTGACGGCCAACGACGCCCAGCGCGTCGTCGTCGCCCGCATGCTCGGGGAGCTCGGCTTCGGCGTCGGGGAGTCGGCCACCAATTTCGTCTTCGCGCGCTCGCCCCTGCCGGGGCGGGAGCTGTTCAAGGCGCTGCTTCGCCAGGGCGTCATCATCCGCCCGCTCGACGAGTACGGCCTCCCTCACTATGTCCGCGTCTCGATCGGGACCGCGGCCCAGAACAAGGCGCTGCACGCCGCCCTCAAGAACGTCCTCGCGAAGGTGCCCGCGTGACCAAGCGCAAGGGCCTGGTCATCGCGATGGACGGCCCCGCCGGGGTGGGCAAGTCCACCGTCGGCAACCTCGTCGCGAAGTCGCTCGGGTACAAGTTCATCAACACCGGAGAGATGTATCGGGCGCTGACCTGGAAGGCGCTCGAGGACGGCCTCGATCTCAACGACAACGAGAAGGTGCTCGCGCTCGCGAAAGGCCTTCGCTGGGAGTTCAAGCCCGTCGAGGAAGGCGGGACCACCCTCAAGACCTTCATCGACGGCACCGGGGTCACGCTCCAGATCCGGGAGGAGCGCGTGAGCGTCAACTCCTCGCTGGTCGCCGGCAACCCCGGCGTGCGGAAGTTCCTGTCCAAGCTCCAGCGCGACCTGGGCGAGGGCGGCTCGATCGTCATGGAGGGGCGCGACATCACGACGAACGTCTTCCCCGACGCCGACGTGAAGATCTACCTGGACGCGAGCCCCGAGGAGCGCGCCGACCGCCGCTATCGCCAGCTCAAGGCCGCGGGCCAGGAGGCCGATCGCGACAAGATCCTCGCCGCGATCCTCAAGCGCGACCTCAACGACCTCAAGCGCGAGATCAACCCTTTGAAGCAGGCGCCCGACGCTCTCGTCATCGACTCGACGAGGCTGACCATGCATCAGGTCGCCGACAAGATCCTGCGCCGCATCCGCAAGGGCGCGAAGGCGAACGGCCATGGGAAATGAATCCCGCCGACGCCAACTTCCCGATGCGCGTCCTCTCCGAGGACGTGGTGCGCGGCTTTCTCGGCGCGATCTGGGGCATCAAGACGACGGGCCTGGAGAACGTGCCGCTGGAAGGGCCGCTGATCATCGCCGCCAATCACGCGAGCCTGGTGGACGGCCCGCTCGTGGGCTCCGTGATAGGGTCCCGCCGCCGGCCTTTCGCGATGGGCAAGAAGGAGCTCTTCGAGAAGCCGGTCCTGGGCTGGTGGCTGCGCGGCATCGGCTCGTTCCCGGTGGACCGCACGGGGGACGCGACCTCGGCGATGCGCGCGGCTCTCGCGGTCCTCGAGCGCGGCGGGTGCCTGTACATGGCCCCGGAGGGGACCCGGGTCAGGTCCGGCGAGAGGCGCGCGCCCAAGGCCGGGGTGTCGTTCCTCTCGGCGCGCGCGGGCGCGCCGGTCGTCCCGGTGCGGGTGCTGGGCGCGGCCGAGTTCCCGCGGAGATTCCCGCTCGAAGTGCGTATCGGCGCGCCGCTGGCGCCGCCGAAGTCGGAGGACCGGGAGACCGGCCTGGCGTACGCGAAAGATCTGATGGAAAGGATTTACTCGCTTTGACGGTAAACTGAGGAGGCGTACTTTTATGCAGAAGCAGAACATGAACTTGAACGAGAAAGCCTGGGAAGCCGCGGAGCCCGAAGAGGGCGATACCGCCGCCGAGACCGGCGGAGAGACGATGGAGTCGCTCCTCGCTCAACAGTCGGCCACGGTGGACAAGCTCGCCGACCGCAAGGTCGCCTGGGTCAAGGTCATCACGGTGACCAAGGACTCGGTGCTCGTCGACGTGGGCGAGAAGAACGAGGGCACCGTGCCGCTCGTCGAGTTCGTCGAGGACCTCGCCGCGCCCAAGTCGCCGGCGCCGCAGGCCGGGCAGCGCGTGCCCGTCATCAAGATGGGCGGCCGCAACAAGGCGGGGCACGTCGTCCTGTCCCACCTCAAGGCGAAGACCGAGCTCGGCTGGGAGATGGCGATCAAGGCCCACGCGGAGAAGCAGCGCGTGCGCGGCATCGTGAAGTCCTCCGTCAAGGGCGGCTTCATCGTCGACGTGCAGGGCGTCCAGGCCTTCCTGCCCGCCTCGCTCGCGGACCTGCGCCCCGTGTGCCAGCCCGAGAAGATGATCGGCACCGGCGTGCGCTGCCTCGTCATCGAGGTCAACCAGTCCAAGCGCCAGCTCGTGCTCTCCCGCAAGGCCGTCCTCGAGGACGAGGCCGGCAAGCGCAAGGTCAAGATTCTCGAGGAACTTCGCGCAAGCGAAGTTCGCATCGGGCGCATCGTGCGCGTGTCGGCCGACGGTCTGTTGATCGACATCGGCGGGGTCGAGGGCACGGTCCGTCCCGCCGACATGGCCTGGGGCGCGGCGAAGCCCGGCGCCTTCGAGCGCGGCCAGAAGCTGAAGGTCAAGGTCCTCTCCAAGCCGGAGAAGGCCGGCGATCCCGTCTACCTCGGCATCAAGCAGCTGCAGCCGAACCCCTCGGACGCGATGCGCAAGAAGTTCGCGCCCAAGTCCACCGTCACCGGCAAGATCACGGAGGTCGGCGCCCACGGCGTGCGCTTCCAGATCGACCCGAAGACGATCGCCTTCGCGCCGGCCGCGGAGTGCGACGCGGACGTGATCTACAACATCGGCGACGCGGCCACCGGCATCGTCACCGGCATCGACTCCCACGCGTTCGAGGTCCGCGTCTCGCTGGCCCGCTTCAACGAGATCAAGGACCGCAAGCGCGTCGCGCAGTACATGAAGGCGCCGCCGCCCCTGACGCTCGGCCAGATCCTGTCCCCGGAGGATCAGGAAGGGTGACCCAGCGCGTCGTCGATGAAGTCCGCCTGAAGCCGGTCAAGAGCCCCTGGGCCTTGGCCGGCGGCTGGCTGAGCCCCTGGGGCGTCGCCCTCTCGGCGGGGGCTTCCATCATCGTGCTGTTCTCGGCGCTCGCGTTCATGCTGAAGGAGAAGCCGCTTCCGCGCTCACGCCCGGACCTGCCGGTTCGTCCGCAGGTCGCGACGCAGATCCAGGCCGCGCAGGAGCGGCTCAAGGCGAATCCGCAGGACATCTCGGCCCTCGTCGAGCTCGGCACGCTGAAATTCGAGAAGGGCCGGGATTCCTACGTCGAGGCGATCAGCGATCTCGAGGAGGCGCGGGACCTCGGCGCGCTCGATCCGCGCATCTTCTACTGCCTCGGGATCATGTACCAGGAGGAAGGCCTGTTCCCGTTCGCGCTGACCGAGTACAAGCGCTTCCTGCGCCACTACCCCGAGGACAAGGAAGTCCGGATGCTGACCGCGAAGCTCTACTACCGCATGGGCCTGTTCGGCGAGGCCGTCGACGAGTACGAGCGGCTGAAGTTCCAGGACCCCAGCGACCCGCTCATCGAGGAGAACCTCGGGCTCAGCCTGTGGGGGGGCAAGCTCGTCGACCGCGCCGCGGGCTCCTTCGCCCAGCTCAAGGCCGTCGGCGGCGACCACGCGCGGCGGGCCGAGTTCTACCTCGGCCAGATCGCGCTCGAGGCGGGCAAGTTCCAGGAAGCCTTCGATCATTTCATCGCGGTCGGCCCGGCCGATCTCCCCGGCCTCGAGCCTCAGCGCGCCCCCACGGGGCTCGCCATGGCCGCCCAGAAGCTCGGCAAATGGGAGGAGGCGCGCGCGGCGTGGGAGCTGGCCCTCAAGGCCGCGCCCGGCGACGCGAAGGCCTCCGCCGCCCTGCGCGAGGCCACGCGCCGCGCCGCCGCGGCCAAGAAGGCCGCCGACGCCGCGGCCGAGAAGGCGCGCAAAGCGGCCGAGAAAGCCGAGA
>JAMPYD010000141.1 GCA_023700845.1 Elusimicrobiota bacterium
CCGCCGGGGCGGTGTTCGACTCCTCGGGAGCCGCCCGGTCGTGGGCGGAGGCCGTGACGGCCCTGGCCTCGGCGCGGATCGTCGCCGTGGGCGAGACGCACGACGACGCCGGCCATCACAAGATCCAGGCCGAGGTCCTCGCCGCGCTCGCCGCGCGGGTGCCGCTCGCCGTCGGGCTCGAGATGGTCGCCGCCGAGGACCAGTCCCATCTCGACGCGTTCATGTCCGGCGCGACGCCGGAAAAGGATTTCGCCGTCTGGTGGAAGGCCAACTGGGGCTTCGACTACGCCCTCTACAAGCCGGTCTTCGACGCCGCCCGCGCCGCGGGCGTGCCGGTGCGCGGCCTCAACGCCCCGCGCGACGTGGTCAAGGCCGTCGGCAAGAAAGGCCTCGCGGGCCTGACGCCCGCCGAGCGCGGCCGCATCCCCGCCGTCATCCTGGAAAGCGCCGACGCCCGCTACCGCAAATACGTGCTCGACTCGGTGTCCGGCCACGGCGCTCCGCCCGCCGCCATCCCGCGCATGCTCGAGGCGATGGCCGTCTGGAACGAGACCATGGGCGAGAACGCCGCCAAGCTCGCCGCCGAGGGCCGCGTCGTGCTCGTGATCGCCGGCCAAGGCCACGTCCTCTACAAAGCCGGCGTCCTGGAAAGCGCCGCCCGCCGCGGCGCCGGCCCCGCGCAAGTCCTCCTGCCCTGGTCCGCCGCCCCCCTCCCCGAGGAATTGGCACTCGCGGATTGGTTTAAAATCTCTTTCTAAACCGATAGGCCTTTTGCCGCGCCGGCCCTTCCCCATTCGGACCGCCCCATAATTCCCTCCCGGGGTTAAACTGTGCTCGTGCCATCGCCGAAGGCGATAAGATTCACGCCGTTATTCCTCGCGCTCGCCCTCCGTTCATGGGCGGGCGTCCTCTCCGTTCCTTCATCGCCCGTTCCTTCATCGCCCGTTCCCTCCCTGTCCGTTCCTTCCGTCGTGAATTCCGGTCTTCCCGCGAGCCCCCTGTCTTTGCCGTTCCATCCGTTGACGTTGAGTTCCCCTGCGCCCCTGGCGCCCGCGTTGGCGTTGGCGCCGACACCGTCGCCCCTGCCGTCGGCTTTGGTTCCCGTTCGAGCCCTCGCCGTCGCCGCCGCGACCCCCTCCTTCCCCGACCTGCCCGGCCCGCTCGAGCTGCCCCGCTCCCTCAACAACTTCTGGGACGGCCTCGGCCTCTCCCTCCCGTCGTTCGACGAGCCGTCCTCCGTCGCCGTTCCCCTCTCGGGCCTCGACGACTCCCTCGGCGAAGCGCCGGAGCGCCTCGCCCCCTGGCTCGAGACCGGCGACGCGAGGGTCGCCTCCGCCCTCGACCGCGCGGTCGCGCTCGCCCGGACGACCCGCGCCGGCCGGCGCGCCCTCGACGCGGCGGAGCGCACGCTCGCCGCCGAGGGACGATCCTTGCCGATCCTCGTCCTCGACCTCGGCCGCAACCACGGCGAGTACGACTACCTCGCCGGGAACATGCGCCTGCACAAAGCGCTTTTCCAAAGAGGACGCGAGGCCGAGCTCGCCGGCACCATCGTCCACGAGCTGACCCACGTCGTCCAGCACGGGCAAGGCGTGCCCTCGAACGCGCTCGAGATGGAGATCGAGGCCCACCTGCAGGACCTGGAGATGCTCGCCGAGCTCGGCGTGAAGCCGCCGAAGGGGACCTTCGCACGCCAGTCGCTCGAGTTCCTGGCCCAGGGGCCGGAGAAGTTCATCCAGCTCATCCAGGCGGCCGTCCCCGGCTCGATCTTCCTCGGCGACTCGTCCCTCGAGGACGTCCTCGACCAGCTCGAGGACGACCTCGCAGAGCAGCGACGGCGGGCCAAGCGCTCGAGGACCGCCGCCGCCCTGATTCCCGTCATCGAGCGCGACATCGCGCGCCTGCGCGGCGCCGAGGGCGCCGCCTCCTACCGCGCGTTCTCCCGGCGCGTGCTGGCCCTGCTCAAGCGCCGCGCCTCCGAAGCGAAGCGCTAGCTCAGCGCGCCTTCAGCACGAGCCACAGCGCGCGCTCCGGACCGTCCAAAACCGCGTCCTTGCCGTCGTAGCCGTACACCGCCTCGACGCGCAGGGGCGACTTCTCGACGAGCGAGGCGAGCTCCGCCGCGCTGTAGGAGCGCAGGTCGTACGACGACTCCAGGACGGAGTCCTTCCCCCCCTTCGGCGTGGTCACGAAGTTGATGATCCGCTCCCTCCGCGTCTGCGGCTCGGCGGGGATGCTCATCACCACGTGCTTCGCGGTGCGCCCGCCCTGGCGGCACTCCCACACCTCCTCGTCGGGCTCGTCCTGGCCGTAGATCGACAGGTCGAGGCCGAGGATGAAGACGCCGCCGGGCTCGAGCGCCCCCGCCATCAGCCTCAGGTGGGCGAGCGCGTCCTTCTCCGTCATCAGGTGGCGGAAGGTCGAGAGCACGTTGAAGATCAGCCCGAAACGGCCCTTCGGCCGGTAGGAGGTCATCTCGCCGCGCGCGAGCCTCGCGCGCTTCCCCCACCCCGCGAGCCGCTTGCGAGTGAACGCGAGCATCCCCGGCGCCAGGTCGTAGCCCTCGACGGTCCAGCCGCGGCGCAGCAGCCCCGCGAGATAGCGCCCGGTGCCGCACGCGGGTTCTAAAGCAGTTTTGACGCCGCAGCCGTGGACCTCGGCCAGGTGCGTCAGGAGCCAGACCTCGTCGTCGGTGCCCTCCGCGTGGACCAGGTCGTACAGCGCCGGGTCGGCGTAGATCGAGGGCAGGCGCCCGCTCAAGCCGTCGCCGGAGCCGCGCCGCCGCGCTCGATGAACAAAGTGCGCGTCGGGTAGGCGAAATCGAGCCCGCGCCGGCGCACGTCCGCGACCAGCTCCAGCAGCAGCCGCTGCTGGGAGTCCATGTGCTTGTTATAGTCGGCGTCGAGGATGTAGTACACGACCTCGAAATCGAACGAGGACTCCCCGAGCCCGCTGAAGTGCGCCCGGTCGAAGCGCAGCGTCTTGTCCTTCGCCACCAGCCCCCGCACGGCCCCGGGGATCTCCGCCAGCGCCTCGACCGGCGTCGAGTGCAGGAGGCCGAAGGTCAGCACGACCCGCCGCTCGCTCATCTTCTGGTAGTTGCGGATCGTCGAGCTCGTCAGCTTCGAGTTGCCCATCACGAGCAGCTCCCCCGACAGCGAGCGCAGGTGCGTCGTCTTGACCCCGATGCGCTCGACGGTCCCCTTGAAATCGTCGATCACGATGAAGTCCCCGACGACGAACGGCTTGTCGAGGTGTATCGCCAGCGCCGAGAACAGGTCCCCGAGCACCGCCTGGGCGGCCAGCGCGACGGCCACGCCGCCGATCCCCAGTCCCGCGACCATCGAGGTCACGTTGATCCCCAGGTTGTCCAGGACGAAGATGAGCGTCAAGGTCCACAGCAGGCCGCGCAGCAGCAGCGACACCGTCTTCGCCGTGTCCTTGTCCGACTGGTCGGACCCGGGACCCGTCATCACGCGCCGGACCCCGTACTCGACGGTCGTCTGCAGCATCGTCAGCGCCCGGTAGGAGAGCGCGACGACCAGGACGCCGCGCAGCAGATGGTCCACCCGCGAGTCGAGCGCCAGGGAACGCGTCGCGAAATAGAAGCCGACCAGCCAGCACTCCGGCGTCCGGATCCGGCCCAGCAGGTCGACCGCGAAATCGTCGAGATCCGTCTCGGTCTTCTCCGCGAACGCCTTCAGGCGCGCCAGCACGAGGCGCCGGGTCACGAGGAACCCGGCGACCACCGCCGCGAACGTCGCCGCCGCCAAGGCGTAGGCGGCGACGCTGTTGCCGAAGTACACGCGGCGCAGTATCTCCAAATCGGGCATCGCCCTATTATGCCTCACTTGATTCGGCGAGGTCCACCCGCTACACTGGGCCCATGACCGCCCTGATCGTCCTCGTTCTCGCCGTCGCGCTCATCGTCGCGGTCGTCCGCCTGCGCGGCGGCCGCCCCCTCCCTCCCGCCGACCCTTCCGAGGTCCGCCGCCTCGCCGCCGCCGGCTCCATCGTCCAAGCCGTCGCGATGTACCGCCGCCTCACCGGCCTGGGCCTCTACGACGCCAAGCAGGCCATCGACCGCTTCAACGCCACCGGCGAGCTGGACTTCCCCGCCCCCGCGCCCGCCCCGTCCGCGGCCGGCGACGAGGACGTCCTCGCGCTCGTGCGCGACCAGCGGATCGTCGAGGCGGTCAAGCTCTACCGGGAAAAGCACGGCGTCGACCTGCTCGCCGCCAAGACCGCCGTGGACAAGCTCGCCGGCCGCTGAGGCGGGTTAAACGGCCGCGCGCCTGCGAGCGGGGGGCGCCATGGCCTTGGTCAACTGAAGGAGTTTGGCCATTTCCCTCTGGCCGCGACGATCGCATATCCGCTCGAGAGGGCGCAGCCGCTCGCGCGCCTGCGCGATGCGCGCTTGAAGCCGTTCGAAGGCCTTTCCGCGCGCCTCGTCCGTCAGCGATTTTTTGGCGTAAAGGTCACGCTTCCCCTTTTCATATCGCAGGCTGATCTGCTCCCTCGATCGCATCAGCTTGGCCAAAAAGCGATCGTCCACCATCTCCGGCCTGACCAGGGATTTGCGGTAGTCGCCGAGCATCTTCTTCAAAGTTTCGCGTTTCATGATTTTCCCCCGAATTGTTCCAACTCCGCCCGTTCACGGCAGAGTTCAAGTCTTTGCGGGCGACATTGTACTCCCGCCCTCCGTTTCAAAACAAGACCCAGTTCATCCGCCCCGGGGGGATCAACTCTCCCCGAAAATTTTTTCTTCCGAGGAGGGTTTTGAGCAAGTTCCTGCTCAAAACCCTAGAGGGAAAAATCGAACCCCCAACAGTCCTGATACCGGGACAAGGCCTTGCACTATGAACTCGGTCCCGGGCCGAGCGGTTCGCCGGGACCCTCCCCGGCCTTGGGCCCTACGACCTATTGAGCGCGGGTAACAACCGCTGATGACCATGCGCATAGGAGCCTCCATCCCCTTCCCGCTACAATAGCTCCATGATGACTCTCGTTTCCCTCGACGGTTCGCGCCGCAAGATCGTGGCTCAGGCGATCGCCTCGGTGATCTCCCCCGCCCAGATGACCATGGCCCACCAGCTCATGGCCGCCGAGAAGCCCGGCCGCCCCGCGCCCCAGCCGGAGGAAGTCCTGTTCTGGATCCGGCTGAACATGCCCGTCGCCGCCGAGAAGATCGACGCGATCCTGCACCCCCACGACTAAGCGGCCCTTTCCGCTATAATAGCGCCGATGTGGATTTTCATCGGCCTGATCGTCGTCGCCTTCATCATCCTTTATAAGCGCTCGACCGAGATCATCACGGTCAACCCGCTCCACGGCCGCCGCCAGGGGCCCCTGCCCGGCGACGAATCCCCGTCCGACGACGACGAGGACCAGGCTCCGAGCTTCGCCGGCGTGCTCGACGCCATCAAGCAGGCGGCGGAAGAGGCCGCCCGGCAGGCTCAGCAGACCCAATCCTCCGCCCAGGGCCGCGCCGCGATCATCCAAATGATCCGCAGCAACCAGCTCATCGAGGCCGTCCAGCTGTACCGCCGCCTCTACGGCGTGGACCTTCAGACCGCGAAGAGGGCCGTCGACAAGATGATGCTGGAAAGGTAGTTCCTCGTCGTGAATCTGGTATAATGACCATTCGATTCCGCAACACACAGGAGATACGATGCCCACCGCCACCGCCATGAAAAACGACTACAAGGTCAAAGACATCACGCTCGCCGACTGGGGCCGCAAGGAAATCACCATCGCCGAGAACGAGATGCCGGGCCTCATGGCGCTTCGCGCCGAGTACAAGGGCAAGCTCCCTCTCAAGGGCGCCCGCATCGCGGGCTGCCTGCACATGACCATCCAGACCGCCGTCCTCATCGA
>JAMPYD010000142.1 GCA_023700845.1 Elusimicrobiota bacterium
CTCGGGGGCGGGCGCCGGAGCGGGGGCCGGAGCGGGCGCCGGGGCCGGGGCGGGCGCGGCGGCGACGGGCTTGGCGCCCGGCGCGGCGTGCGGGAAGTTGATGTTCAGGCCGCAGCAGCCGGAGAGGCCGAGACCGAGGGCGAGGGCGGCAACGAGGGCGGGGGTTTTCATAAGTTTATCCTTTTTAAGGTTCAGGCGTTCTGGGGCTGAGCGCAGTGTCCGCAGCGCTTGGCCTTGATGGGGATGTTGAGAAGGCACTCCGTGCAGGCCTTTTCCGTCGGGGCGGGCGGCGCGACGGGCTCCGCGCGCTTGAGCGAGTTGATGCCCTTCACCGCGGCGAACACCGCCGCCGCGATGATCACGAAATCGATGACGTTCGTGACGAACGCGCCGTAGTTCAGCGTGACGGCCTTGGCCGCGCCGTCGGCGGCTTTGAGGACGAAGGCCTTGTCGGTGAAGTCGACGCCGCCCATCAGCATGCCCAGCGGCGGCATCACCACGTCGTTGAGAAAGGAGCTGACGATCTTGCCGAAGGCGCCGCCGATGATGACGCCGACGGCCATGTCCATGACGTTCCCCTTGAGGGCGAATTCCTTGAACTCTTTGACCATGCTCATGCCGGGATACTATCTTAAGTATAATGCTTCGGGCAAACCAAATGAAATTCACGGAATTCCAGGCCAGGAACCGCTTCGGCCGCGACGAGATGCTCGCCTTCGTCGCGGGCCGCCTGATCGAGGACGCCCCCTCCGGCCTGCCCGCGCTGCCCGGCTCCCTGCTCGTCCCGTTCCACGAAGTGACCGCGATCTCCTGGGACGCCGCCTCGGGGACCGGACGCATCGAGGCTGTCCGAGACAACAGGATCGACGACTGGTTCTATCCCTGCCATTTCCAGGGCGACCCCGTGATGCCCGGCTGCTGGGGCGTGGACGCCGCCTGGCAGTGCCTGCGCTTCTTCGCCGCCTGGCGCGGCCTGAAGGGCTGCGGCAGGACGATGGGCATGGAGAACGTCTCCTTCTTCGGCCAGATTCGCCCGCACGACAAGAAAATTGTCTACGTCGTCGACGTGGTCTCCGAGGAAAGCTCCGACGGCGAGACGATGCTGACCGGCAAGGCGACCGTGTCCGTGGACGGCACTCTCGTCTACACGATCGGCTCCGTCTCCGTCGCGACGGCCTACTGGACCGAGGAATCGCCGTCGGGGCCGTCCCCCGTCCCGCCCGCCGATGACGCCCCGATCCGCAAGCTCTCCTACGACGAGTTCGCCGCGAAGTCGAAGCTCAACCACGCAGAGATCGTCGCGCTGTCCCAGGGCACGCTCATCGACGCCCCCGGCCTCGAGGTCGGGCTTCTCCCCTCCTCGCTCATGCTCGAGGTCGGCGCGATCGACCGCCTCGTCTTCGACGAGGCCACGGGCGAGGGCTCGATCTCGGCCTCGCGCTCCAACGGCCCGCTCGAATGGTTCTACCCGATGACCCCGGGCTTCAAGCCGACGGTGCTCTCCATCGACGCGGTGTGGCAGTTGATGGGCCTGTTCCTCACCTGGCGCCGGAACCCCGGCACCGGCCGCGCGCTGGGCTTCGAGCGCGTCGAGGTGTTCGGCGAGATTCTTCCCGAGGATCGCGACATCCGCTACGAGATCGCGATCGTCCGCTACTCGCGCGCGCCCAACGGCGACGCCTTCATCCGCGCCGACGCCAAGGTGCACGCCGGCGGACGCCTGATTCTGGCCGCGACGAATCTCAACGTCGGTTGCCACAAGAACATCCGATACTCGGGCTATCCCCTGCCGAGCGAGATGGCGCTGGGCGGCAAGCTTAAGATCAGGGAGATCGCCGCATGACCGTCCTCACGCCGGAGCAGGTCCTGGCCCTCGTCCCCCAGCAGCGGCCGATGAGATTTATCGACGAGATCGTCGAGATCGACGCCGATCACATCGTCGGCAACTACACCTGGAAGCCCGAGGACTGCGCGGGCTACTCCGCCGACGACACGCTGGCGCCCCCCTTCAAGATGATCGAGATGGCCGCGCAGATCGGCAGCGTGGCCTGGTGCATCTACCACATGACGCTGAAGATGACGCCGGAGGAAATCTCCCTGCTCGTCGGCTTCTTCACGCAGGTCGAGGGCGTCGAGTTCTTCGAGACCGTCCGCGCGGGCGACAAGGTCGCCTGCATGGCCAGCTTCGAGCCCGAGGGCTATTTCCGCGAGGGCAAGATGGTCGCCTGCGTCGAGTTCCAGTTCGACGGGGGCCCCAAGGACGGCAAGACGATCATGACCGGGCTCGTCGGCGGGATGTGGGTTCCCAAGACCTCCCCGACGCTCGGCTGACCGCCTAGCGGCGGTCCCGCTCCCAGTCCGCCGCGCCGCCGGCGACCGCGCGGAACAGCGGGTGGACCTTGAATTTCGCGCTCCGCTGAGCGGCGTATTCCTTCGGCGACCGGACCTTGAGCTTGCGCAGAAGATGCCGACGCTCGTAGGCGAGCTGGCCGCGCGTCACCGCGATCTTCCCCCTCATCCGCCCCGCCGCGATCTTGCGCGCGTCGAAGCGGTAGCCCCGGCGGACGGCCTCGTCGGCGACCGCCGCGAGATAGGACGCGATCGCGGCGACGGGCTTCGTCCGGGCGCGGAACCGCGCCAGCTGGGGGTGATGCCGGTAGCCGCGGGTGAGGCCTCTCAGGACCTTCTGGGCGAGCAAGGCCTCACGCCACAGGGCGACGAGCCCGCGCGAGTCCAGATGGGACGGATGAAGGCTCCAAAGCCTCATCGGTCCAGATTAGCAAACAACGCGTTATAAAGCGCTTTTTGATGGCCGGTTTGTTGCTTACGAACCGAAAGAACTATGTCTACTTCCACCCACGAAATCGTTGACGCGAACCAAGCCGTCGCCGACGTCGCCTACCGCCTGAGCGAGGTCGTCGCCATTTACCCGATCACCCCCTCCTCCGCGATGGGCGAGTGGGCCGACCAGTGGGCCTCGGAAGGCCGCAAAAATCTCTGGGGCGACGTCCCCTCGGTCATGGAGATGCAGAGCGAGGGCGGGGCGGCCGGCGCCATCCACGGCGCGCTGCAGACCGGCTCCCTGGCGACCACCTTCACGGCGTCGCAGGGCCTCCTGCTGATGATCCCCAACATGTACAAGATCGCCGGCGAGCTGACGCCGGCCGTCTTCCACGTCGCCGCGCGCTCGCTGGCGACGCACGCGCTGTCCATCTTCGGCGACCACGGCGACGTCATGGCCGCGCGGGCGACGGGCTGGGCCCTGCTCGCCTCGAACTCCGTGCAGGAGGCCAGCGACCTCGCCTTGGTGGCGCACGCCGCGACCCTCGAGGCCCGCGTGCCCTTCATGCACTTCTTCGACGGCTTCCGCACCAGCCACGAGGTCAACAAGATCCTGACCTTGCCGGACGAGACCGTCCGCGCGATGATCGACGAGAGCCTCGTCGAGGCGCACCGCGGCCGCGCGCTCACCCCGGACCGCCCGGTTCTGCGCGGAACCGCGCAGAACCCCGACGTCTTCTTCCAGTCGCGCGAGGCGGCCAACTCGTACTACGCGGCGCTTCCCGCCCTCGTGCAGAAGACGATGGACCGCTTCGCCAAGCTCACGGGCCGCGCGTACAAGATCTACGAATACCACGGCGCGCCCGACGCGGAGCGCGTCGTCGTCGTCATGGGCTCCGGCGCCGAGACGCTCCACGCGACCGTGGACGCCCTGACGGCGAAGGGCGAAAAGGTCGGCGTGCTGAAGGTTCGCCTGTTCCGCCCCTTCGACGCGGCCCTGTTCTGCGCCGCGCTGCCCAAGAGCGTGAAGTCCGTCGCGGTGCTCGACCGCACGAAGGAGCCCGGCAGCGCGGGCGAGCCCCTGTTCCTCGACGCCGTCGCCTCCCTCAAGCGCGGCGGACGCGAGGGCCTGCGCGTGATCGGCGGCATCTACGGCCTGTCCTCCAAGGAGTTCACGCCCGCGATGGCCAAGGCCGTCTTCGACGAGCTCTCCAAGAAGGAGCCGAAGCCCCGCTTCACCGTCGGCATCGAAGACGACGTGACTTTCCTCAGCCTCGACTACGATCCCGCCTGGTCCATCGAGGGCGACGAGGTCGTGCGCGCGGTGTTCTACGGGCTCGGCTCGGACGGCACCGTCGGCGCCAACAAGAACACCATCCACATCATCGGCGATCACACCGAGGCCTTCGTGCAGGCCTACTTCGTCTACGACTCGAAGAAGTCCGGAGCGATGACGGTCTCCCACCTCCGCTTCGGGCCCAAGCAGATCCGCGCGCCCTACCTCATCGAGAAGACCAACTTCCTCGGCTGCCACCAGACCTCCTTCGTCGGCCGCTATAAAATGCTGCGCATGATCGCCGACGGAGGCGTGTTCCTGCTCAACACCGCCGCCGGGCCCCTCGCCGCCTGGGAGACCTTGCCCGCGGAGGACCAGGACCTCATCCGGGCGAACAAGATCCGCTTCTTCGTCATCGACGCCTACAAGGTGGCCCGGGAGAACGGCCTCGGCGGACGCATCAACACCGTGATGCAGGCCTGCTTCTTCTCCATCTCCGGCGTGCTCCCCAAGGAGAAGGCCGTGGAGGCCATCCGCGAGTCGATCCACGAGGCCTACGGCAGGAAGTCCGCCGAGCTCGTCGCCCGGAACCTCAAGGCCGTCGAGGAAAGCCTCAAGAACCTCCACCAGGTCGTCGTCCCCGCGCGCGGCGACCGCCACGCCGCCCCGGTGCCGCCGGTCGCCCCCGGCGCCCCGGACTTCGTGCGCTCCGTGCTCGGCCCGATCTGCGCCGGCGAGGGCGACCGCCTGCCGGTCAGCGCGATGCCCGTGGACGGGACCTACCCGACGGCGACCGCGCAGTGGGAGAAGCGCGGCCTGGCTCAGGAGGTCCCGGTCTGGGACGAGTCCGTCTGCATCCAGTGCGCCAAGTGCGTCATCGTCTGCCCGCACGCCGTGATCCGCCCCAAGGTGTACATGCCGGCCGAGCTCACCGGCGCCCCGGCCACCTTCAAGTCCTGCGAGCCCAAGGACCGCGAATGGAAGGGCATGAAGTACACCCTCCAGGTCTCCGTCGAGGACTGCACCGGCTGCGGCATCTGCGTGGACGTCTGCCCCGCCCGCAACAAGTCCGAGACCAAGCTCAAGGCCATCAACATGCGGCCTGCGGCACCCATAGTCGAAACCGAGCGCAGGAACTGGAACTTCTTCCTCGAGCTTCCCGAGGTGGACCGCCGTCTCATCAAGACGACCTCGATCCGCCACGAGCAGTTCCAGCGCCCGCTGTTCGAGTTCTCCGGCGCCTGCATGGGCTGCGGCGAGACGCCCTACCTCAAGCTCCTCAGCCAGCTCTACGGCGACCGCCTGCTCATCGCCAACGCGACCGGCTGCTCCTCGATCTACGGCGGCAACCTGCCGACGACCCCGTGGGCGAAGAACGAGGAGGGCCGCGGCCCCGCCTGGGCCAACTCCCTGTTCGAGGACAACGCCGAGTTCGGCCTGGGCATGCGCCTGTCCGCCGACCACCAGACCGACGCCGCGCGCGAGCTCCTGAAGAGCCTCGCCCCGGCCGTGGGCGCCGACTTCGCCCGCTCCATCCTCGACGCGTCCCAGAAGGACGAGGCCGACATCCACGACCAGCGCGACCGCGTCGCCTCGCTGAAGAAGCAGCTCGCCGCTCTCAAGGACCCGAAGGCGCGCCGCCTGCTCGGCATCGCCGACGCGCTGACGCGCAAGAGCGTCTGGATCGTCGGCGGCGACGGCTGGGCCTACGACATCGGCTACGGCGGCCTCGACCACGTGCTGGCCAGCGGCAAGAACGTGAAGGTGCTCGTCCTCGACACCGAGGTCTACTCCAACACCGGCGGCCAGAAGTCGAAGTC
>JAMPYD010000143.1 GCA_023700845.1 Elusimicrobiota bacterium
GAAGACGGCGACCTCGACGGCCATCGCCGCGCCGCCGGGCACGCCGAGGGCGGCCACGTCGACGAACAGGCGCTTGTGCCAGCCGTGGAACTTGAAGGAGATCGCGCGCAGGCGGCTCCACGCCGAGACGCCGACGACCGCGAACATCGTCGCGTTGGCCGCGAGCGTGGCGTACGCCGAGCCGGGCACGCCGAGGGCCGGCGCGCCCCAGCTGCCGAAGACGAGCAGCCAGTCGAGCGCGGCGTTGACGAGATTTCCCGCCACGATCGCGGCCAGCAAGGGCGTGGTCACGCTCATCGACTGGAGGAACTGGCGGCAGGCGACGAAGCACAGGCCGGGGAACACGCCCCAGCGCAGGACCGCGAGGTAGCCGACCGCGCCCTCGGCCGCGCGCGGGTCCACGCCGATGAAGCGGTACGCCGGGCCGGCGAGGCCGAACAGGAGGAAGATGGGCAGGGCGACGGCGAGCGCCAGCACGAGCGTGTGCACGAGCAGCTGGCCGCACAGGTCTGGGCGGCCCGCGCCGAAAGCCTTCGAGGAGTGGCTGTCGATGCCCATGACGACGCCCATGCCCACGACGAAGCAGGTGAAGTAGGTCATCGAGCCCAGGCCGACGGAGGCGATCGCCACGGGGCCGAGGCGGCCGACGAACAGCATGTCGACGGTGCCGTACAGCACCATCCCGATCTGGGTCAGGGCGATGGGCCCGGCGAGCTTGAGCACCGAGCGCGCCTCGGGCCACGGAAAATCGATCTTCACGGCATATTTTACGATTTTGCGGGCCTGACACCCAAAATCCTCGTCGGTAAGGTAAAATTGACGACCATGATCGACCGATACCCCTCGCTGATCGCCGCCGAGCTGTCCTTGCCCGCCGCGGGCGTCAACGCCGCCGTCGCCCTTCTCGAGCAGGAGGCGACGATTCCCTTCATCGCCCGCTACCGCAAGGAGATGACGGGCAACCTCGACGAGGTGCAGCTCACCTCGGTGCGCGACCGCCTGGGGCAGCTCAAGGAGCTCGACGCGCGCAAGGCGGCGATCATGAAGTCGCTCGAGGAGCGCAATCTGATCACGCCGGAGCTCACGGCCAAGGTCGTCGGCGCGGCGACGCTCGCCATCCTCGAGGACATCTATCTGCCGTACCGCCCGAAGAAGCGCACGCGCGCGATGATCGCGAAGGAGAAGGGCCTCGAGCCGCTGGCCGAGACGATCTTCGCCCAGGGCCCCGGAATTCCCGAGGAGCTGGCCAAGGCCTTCGTCGACGCCGAGAAAGGCGTCAAGGACGCCGCCGAGGCCCTGGCCGGGGCGCGCGACATCATCGCCGAGCGCGTGGCCGAGGACGCCCCCGCCCGCGCCCGCCTGCGCGAGGTGTTCTTCGCCAAGGGCGAGTTCCATTCGAAGGTCATCACGGGCAAAGAGGCCGAGGGCGCCAAGTTCAAGGACTACTTCGACTGGAAGGAGCCGGCGGCGAAGGCCCCGTCCCACCGCGTGCTCGCGATGCGCCGCGGCGAGTCCGAGGGCTTCCTCTATATGCGCGTGTCGGTCTCCGAGGACGACACCATCCCGATGCTGCAGGGCCTGTTCGCCGTAGGGACCGGCCCCTGCGCCTCCCAGGTGCGCCTCGCCGTCGAGGACGCCTACCGGCGGCTGATGTCCTTCTCGATGGAGACCGAGGTGCGCCTCGACACGAAGAAGGCGGCCGACCGCGAGGCGATCGCCGTGTTCGCGCGAAACCTGCGCGAGATCCTGATGTCCTCGCCGCTCGGCCACAAGGCCATCCTATCGCTCGACCCGGGCTTTCGCACCGGGTGCAAGCTCGTCTGCCTGGACCGCAACGGCAAGCTCCTCCATCACGACGTCGTCTACCCCCACACCGGCGAGGGCGGGCGCGCCGAGGCGGCGCTCAAGGTCAAGAAGCTGGCGGCCCTGCACAAGAGTGAGGTCATCGCCATCGGCAACGGCACCGCCGGGCGCGAGACCGAGGAGTTCGTGCGCGGGCTGACTCTGCCGGGGATCACCGTGGTCATGGTCAACGAGAGCGGCGCGTCGGTGTACTCCGCCTCGGAGGCCGCGCGCGAGGAGTTCCCCAACGAGGACCTCACCGTGCGCGGCGCGGTGTCGATCGGCCGCCGCCTCATGGACCCCTTGGCCGAGCTGGTCAAGATCGATCCCAAGTCCATCGGCGTGGGCCAGTATCAGCACGACGTGGACCAGAACGGCCTCAAGAAGTCGCTCGACGACACCGTCGTCTCCTGCGTCAACGCGGTCGGCGTCGAGGTCAACAGCGCGTCGAAGGAGCTTTTGTCCTACGTGTCGGGTCTGGGCCCCGTGCTCGCCAAGAACATCGTCGAGTACCGCAACGAGAACGGCGCCTTCGCCTCGCGCGCCGCCCTCAAGAAGGTCCCCCGCCTCGGGCCCAAGGCCTTCGAGCAGTCCGCCGGCTTCCTGCGCATCCGCGACGGCAAGAACCCGCTCGACGCGAGCGCCGTCCACCCCGAGCGCTACGAGATCGTCGAGAGGATGGCCGAGGACCTGGGCACGAAGGTCTCCGAGCTGATCGCCAGCGCGTCCCTGCGGGCGAAGATCGACCTCAAGAAGTACGCGACCGCCGAGGTGGGCGAGCCCACCTTGCGCGACATCCTCGCCGAGCTGGCCAAGCCCGGCCGCGACCCGCGCCAGGGCTTCGAGGCGTTCGCCTTCGGCGCGGTCTCCAAGCTCGAGGACGTGAAGCCCGGGATGAAGCTTCCCGGCATCGTCACCAACGTCGCCGCCTTCGGCGCGTTCGTGGACATCGGCGTCCACCAGGACGGCCTCGTGCACGTCAGCGAGGTGTCGGACAACTTCGTCAAGCAGCCCTCGGACGTGCTCAAGGTCCAGCAGCGCGTGCACGTCACCGTGCTCGAGGTGGACCTGGCGCGCCGGCGCATCGCGCTGTCGCTGAAGAGCAAGCCCGTCATCGGCGCGCGCGAGGACCGCGCGTCGGCCAACGCCGCGAGCCGCGGCTCGTCGCCGCGGGCGCCCGTCGGCGCCCCGCAGGCCAAGCCGCAGGAGGCGCCCGTCGGAGCCATGGCCGAGGCGCTCAAGGCGATGATGGCCAAGCGCCGGCTTTAGGGGCTCTTAGACGCCGATCAGCCAGCGCGAGAGGCCGTCGTTCCAGGCCTTGCGGTCCGCCTCGTCCCAGGGCAGGGCCTCGGCGCCGTTGATGATCGCGGTGAGCTTCTCATTGGGGCCGGAGCGCTCGAAAAGGCGCACCGCGCCGCCGGGCTCGGAGATCGCGGCGGCGAGGTAGCGCGACAGCGCGGCGCCGGCCGCGGGGCTCAGGCGCGCGAGGACGAAGACGGGCTCGACGGACGCCATGGGCTCGGCCTTCTTCTTCTCCCACCAGTTCGCGGTCTCGGCGGCGGCCTCCTTGGGCGCGGCGAGGCGCTTGTCGGAGCGCAAGGTCCGCTCGAAGAGGCGGCGCCAGGCGTCGGGGCCGGCGCGCTCGACGACGGCGGCCGCCTCGCGCGTCTCGGCTTCGGTCATTTTTTCGCCGCGGACGGCCTTGGCGAACGCGTCGGCGCCGCGGCGCTCGGCCGAGGACTCGTCGCGGCCGAGATAGGCGGACAGGAGCTTCGGGTCGCCGAGCACCAGCTGATACGCGGGATCGGAGCGCGGGGTCGCGATCATGCGGCGCGCGGACAGCGAGGCGAGCATCGAGGCCACACCCTCCAGGCCGCCATCTTGAAACGCTTTCCGCCAGGAAAGCGCGCCCTCGGAGTAGTGGTTGTCCTCGACGTCGAGCCAGCGGCGGCGGCCGCTCAGAATCCCGGCCAGGTCCATCACGTCGCGGGGGCCCAGGCCCAAGGACGGCGCCAGCTCGAGCATGCGCTCGCCCAGCAGCTGCTCGCCGGTGACCGCGAAGCCCTCGGTCATCGCCGAGTAGGCCGAGGTCATGGGGTGGTTCTCCTTGCGGCGCGTGGCGTCGTCGAAGAGGACGTGGAAGTACTCGTGCGCGTACTCCATCAGGTGAGAGATCTTCTGCTGGATGAGCGGCTCGTGCGCGCCGCCGAAGGCGCTCGGGACGTTGCCGTCGGAGTTGGCCCGGATCGGGTTGATCTCGATGAGGTGCCCGCGCTCGGGCGTCCAGGTGTGGCCCGTGGACGGACGCTCGCCGCGGTCGTACGCCGCCCGCGCGGGGACGCGGCGGTACAGCGAGGGCAGCAGGCGGGCGATCAAGGAGCGTCCGGCGGTCGCCACCGTTTCCAGGCCGGGCGTCGTGGGCGCGGCGGAAAAAGACGGGGACAGGTCGCTCCAGGCCGCGGCCTCGGGCGCGAGCTTGCCGTCGAAAGCGGAGTCGAGCGCCTTGGACTGCGCGGCGCCGGACTGTCCCTCCGCGCCGCGCGTGGGTGCCAACGACTCGGCCAGGGCCTTGAGCTCGCTCTGGGAGGGCATCTTCGCGGGCGCGTTCTCCTCGGGAGTCATCGGGCGGGCGGCGACGATGATGGCGGGGGCCGGGGCCTGGATGACGGGAGCGGCGGGAACGATGAGCGAGGGGCTGTTCGGAACGATCAAGGACGGCGCGGTGGGCGCGAGGATGACCCCGGGGGCCGAGTTCGAGCCGAACGGGGCTCCCGGCATGATGATGCGCGGGGCTTCCTTCACCGCGGCGGCGGCCGTGCCCGCCTGGGCGCGCAGGATCGCGAAGGGCAGGATCAGGAGAGGGAGCAATCGTCTCATGACCTCAGTGTAGACGCCCGGGCGCCCGGCGTCCTGAGCCTAAGGGCCCAACGGAGAAGGGCCGGTTGGCGGCCCCGGACTATCCTTGAGGATAGTCCGCGGAGCTCACGCGGTCAGGCGTTTGACTTCCTCTTCCTTCAGCTGGATGGAGGCCTGGACGGACTCCATCTCCTCGCCGACCTTGGTCACGCGCGCGAAGTCCTCGTAGAGCTTCGGGTCGGACATGTCGTGGGCGATGCGCTCGAGCTCGGCGTGCAGGCGGTCGAGCTCGGCCTGCGCCTTCTCGAGGGCCCTCGCGCGGCGGCGGGCTTCCTTGCCCGCCTCGTAGAGGTTCTCGGCTTCCTGGACGGCCTTCTGCTCCGCGGTCGGCTCGGGCTTGTTCTTCTCCGCTTCGGCGTCGAGCTGGGCCTGGCGGTGCTGGAAGTACTCGAAGTTGCCGGGGAAGACGGTGATCTTGCCCTGCACGACGTGGACGACGTGGTCGGCGACGGCGTTGAGGAAGTACACGTCGTGGCTGATGGCGCAGATCGTGCCCTCGAACTTCTTGAGGGCCTCGACGAGGGCCTCGACGCTGGTGAGGTCGAGGTGGGTCGTGGGCTCATCGAGAAGAAGGACGTTGGGCGGGTCGAGCAGGAGCTTGGCCAGCTGCAGGCGGCTCTTCTCTCCTCCGGAGAGCACCTCGACCTTCTTGTGGACGGTGTCGCCGGGGAACAGGAAGGTGCCGAGGACGGTGCGCGTGAACAGGTCGCCGTTGGTGCGGCCGACGCTCATCGCCTCCTGAAGAACCGTGCGCTTGGGGTCGAGCTGGCCCTCGCGGTGCTGCGAGAAATAGCCGACTTTGACGTTGTGGCCGAGGGTGCGCTCGCCGGAGTCGATCGGGATGATGTCGCCGATGACCTTGAGCAAGGTGGACTTTCCGGCGCCGTTCGGTCCGACGAAGGCCATCTTCCAGCCGCGCTCGAGCTCGAAGTCCAGGCCCTCGTACACCTTGGTGGGGCCGTAGGACTTGAAGACGTTCTTGAGCTTGAGGACGGTGGTGCCGGTGCGGCCGGGCTGGGGGAAGGAGATGCTGACGGCCTTCGTCGAGGGCGGGAGCACGATCTCCTCGATCTTCTCGAGCTTCTTCATGACGCTCTGCACGCGCGA
>JAMPYD010000144.1 GCA_023700845.1 Elusimicrobiota bacterium
CGGGCAAAAAAAGGGCTCGATTTACCGGGGAATTAGGGCTATCCTCGTACGACGCCGAGGTTCTGACGGGCGACAAGGTTCTCGCTCAATTCTTCGAGGAAGCCGTCGCGCCGTATCCCAAAGGCGTCGCCAAAACCGTGGCCAATCTCCTGACGACCGAAGTGCTCGGACGCTTGAACGCCGAAGGCAAGAACGCGAGCCAAGTCCCGTTCGTCCCCGCCCACCTGGGCCGGCTGGCGTCGATGGTCGTCGAGGGGGTCATTTCCAGCAAGGGCGCCAAGGAGATGTTCGCCGAGATGTGGAAGACGGGCGGGGATCCGAAGGCGCTCCTTCAGTCCATGGGCATGGCTCAGGTGTCCGACGACAAGCAGGTCATGGAGTGGGTCCTGCAGGCGCTGGCCGCCAATCCCAAGGCGGCCGCCGATTTGAAGGGGGGCAAGGACGCCGCGATCGGCTCGATCATCGGCGGCGTCATGAAGCTCTCCAAGGGCAAGGCGAACCCCGCCCTGGTCAACAAGCTCATCAAGGAGGCCGTCAAAGCATGAACCGCATCAAGCTTCTCGCTCTCGCGCTGCTGCTGGCCGTTCCCGCCCGCGCGTACGACACGATCCGCTTCCTGGAGCCCATCAAGGGCGACGAGATGGCGCGCCCCGTCGCCGCGGCCGCGGCGGCCGACCGCCTCTACGTGGTCGACGAGAAGAAGAACTCCCTGTTCCTCTACGACAACGCCGGCAAGCTGATCAAGTCCGTCGGCCGCTCCGGCAATCAGCCGGGCGCCTTCAGCGCGCCGCGCGGCGTCGCGGTCGGCCCGAGCGGGAAGGTCTACGTCGCCGACACCGGCAACCACCGCGTCGAGATCTTCGACCGCGACGGGAACTTCGTCTACGCATTCGGCGAGAAGGGCTCCGAGGCGGGCAAGCTCAAGAGCCCGGAGTCGCTCTCCATCGGCGCGGACGGCCGCATCTACGTCTCGGACACCGGCAACAACCGCATCCAGGTCTTCACCGAGGAGGGCATCCTTCTCTTCTCGTTCGGCCGCTACGGCAAGGAGCAGGGCCAGCTCAACAACCCGACGCGCATCGCGGTGGACCCGTCCGACAACGTCTACGTCCTCGACCGCGGCAACGAGCGCATGCAGAAGTTCGACTCCTCCGCGAAGTTCGTCAAGGAGTACGCGCTCCTCGGCAACGACTTCGCGGCGGACCAGTACGGCTTCCTGTACGTCGTCGACGGCAAGAACGGCAAGGTCATCGAGCAGTCCGGCGAGGGCTTCATCATGGGCCGGTTCGGCTCGCTCGGCTCCGGCGTCGGCCAGATGCGCAAGGCCGAGGGCATCGCGATCACGCCCGACGGCCTGCTGATCGTCCTCGACACCGGCAACAGCCGCATCCACCGCGTGGAGCTGGCCAACAAGCTGAAGGTCAAGCCTCTGCCGATGAGCCTGCGCACGAAGATGTCGGTCTCCGGCCCTTCCCGGACCTGGCCTTATTCCGCCTCCGTCCTCGCGCCGCACGGCGACGACCTGTACGCCTGGCTTCCCAAGGAGACGCAGTTCGTGCTCATCGACGCGAAGGGCAAGGAGAAGCAGCGCTTCGGCTCCTCGAAGGGCAAGGGCGGCGAGGTCACGCGCGGCGTCGGCGGCATGGCCGCGGCCAAGTCGGCGAAGGTCGAGGGCCTGTACGTGACCGACCTCCCGAACCACCGCCTCCAGCAGTTCGGCCTCGACGGGAAGTGGAAGTCGAACGTCGGCGAGGCCCAGGGCTTCTTCGACAGCAAGCGCCGCGAGGGCCGCATGAAGAACCCCAACGGCGTCGCGATCAACGGCGAGGGCGTCGTGTACGTGGCCGACACCGGCAACCAGCGCATCGACGCCTTCAGCCCGGAGGGCGTGTTCCTGTTCGGCTTCGGGCCCAAGGTCGGGCAGTACATGCTCCTCGAGCCCGTCGCGGTCGCCTGGGACAACGCCGGCTTCGTCTACTTCGTGGACAAGGGCCTCAAGCGCGTCTTCAAGTGCGAGCCGTCCGGCGCGTACATCAACTCCTGGGGCGAGGACGGCGACGGCCCCGGCGAGTTCAAGTCGCCCGTCTCGATCGCCTTCGACGGGCAGAACTACCTCTATACGCTCGACTCCGCGCTGCGCCGCGTCAGCGTCCACACCAAGGACGGCAAATGGCTCGCGGACTTCTTTGCGGGCGGCAAGCAGGAGCGCGAGCTGCTCGAGCCGATCGCCGTCTCCGTCCAAGGCGACAAGCTCGTGATCGCCGACAAGGGCAAGAGCCGCCTCGTCAGCTACGACCTGCACCCGATGCTCGCCCCGCCGGCCGCCCTCTCCTCCTCGACCAAGGACGGCAGCGTCGCGCTCGCCTGGGAGCCCGTCGCCGACCCGTGGACGGGCGGCTACGTCGTCACCCGCTCGACCGGGGCGTCGGGCCCCTGGACGAAGGCGGGGGAGACCCGGACCGAGAAGTTCGAGGACTCCGAGGTCACGCCGTACGAGAAATACTGGTACCGCGTCGCCACCAAGGCCAAGACCGAGGACGTGGGGCCCGCCGGCCGCCCGATCGACGTGTTCGTCTCCGGCTCCTTCAACCGCTCGCCCGTCGAGATCTCGACGATCACGCTCGGCGACATCTTCGCGGCGAACTACAAGTGGTACCTGCGCAACCCGATGGGGTCGGCCGTGCTCACCAACAACGTGAACGTGGCCTTCCAGAACGTCAAGCTGACCTTCAAGCTCAAGGACTACATGGATTTCGGCTTCGACACCGAGATCAAGAAGCTCGACCCGAAGCAGACCGTGGAGATCCCGCTGATCGCGACGCTCAACAACAAGGTGCTCGACGTCAGCGAGGACACGCCCATTCAGGCGGAGTTCACGATGACGTACTTCGAGAGCGGCAAGCAGCAGACGGTGTCGATCACCAAGCCGCTGCGGCTGTACTCCCGCAACGCGATCACCTGGCAGGACCCCCAGCGCATCGCGAACTTCGTGACGCGCAAGGACCCGCCGGTGCGCGACTTCGTGCGCGGCGTCTCGACGCTCGAGTTCAAGAACCGCAAGGCGGCCGCGCTCAACGAGCCGGTGGTCAAGGCGATGCGCTTGTGGAACGCCCTGTCGGAGTTCGGCATCAAGTTCGTCGCGAACGCGGCGAACCCGTTCGAGACCGCCCACGACGACCCGAACTTCCCGGTGGACTACACCCAGTTCCCGCGCGAGACCCTGCGCAGCAAGGCCGGACAGTGCTCCGACCTGACGTCGCTGTACGGGGCCATGCTCGAGGACAGCGAGGTCCGCGTGGCCATCCTCGACTATCCCGGCCACATGACGATGATGTTCGACACCGAGGCCGAGGACGCCGCCGAGGCGGGCATGCCCGCCGACCTGCTGGTCGAGCACGAGGGCACGATGTGGGTCCCGGTCGAGGTCACCTACATCGGCAAGCCGTTCATCGACGCGGTCTCGAAGGCCGCGTACGCGTACAAGACCGAGGCCGAGAAGGGCCGCGCGAAGGTGTACTCATTGCACCGGGCCTGGAGCGCGTACGAGCCGGTCACGATGCCGCCGACCGACTTCAGCCCGAAATTGCCGGAGCAGACCGCGCTCGAGCGGCGCTACGACGACCAGGTCAACGTCCTGGCCAAGGACCGCTACGAGTTCCTCAAGAAGGCGTACGAGGGCGACATCCGCGCCAACGGCAAGGACGTCGACGCCCAGCTCCAGCTCGGCATCATCGAGTACCAGTTCGGCAACCGCGAGGCGGCGCTCACCGAGTTCAACAAGGTGCTCGCGCTCGACCCCGCGAACGCGTCGGCGCTCAACAACCTCGGCAGCGTGGCCTTTCTCGAGGGCGACAACGTCGAGGCGGAGAGGCGCTTCACGCAGGCGGCCGACGCCGAGCCGAACAACCCGACGATCTGGCTCAACCTCGTGAAGACGTCGCTGCGCCTGAAGAAGACGGACAAGGCGAAGGCGATGGGCGAAAAGGCCGTGACGCTCGCCCCGGGCTACAAGCCGGCCGTCGACAGCCTTATCAAGGGAAGCTGATCCAGGAGGAACACATGAAGCTGACTCTCATCGCCGTTCTCGCCGCGATGCTCGCGATCCCCGCCCGCGCGGAGGACAAGCCCGCGGCGGCGCCCGCGAAGTCCGGCTGGTCGGACTTCTTGAAGAATCTCAAGAACGCGCTCGCCCAGTCCGCCGTCAGCGGGGAGCGCAAGAAGGCGCGTGGCGCGCAGGGCGTCGCCGCCGTCCGCGGCCGCGAGCAGGGCAAGCGGAACATCGCCGATCCGAACGAGCCCGGCCTGATGGGCGACGCGAAGAGCGCGAAGGTCAAGAAGGAGATGGCCTGGGACATGGAGCTCGAGGCCGCCGTCGATCAGCTCTCCGCGGGCAAGGCCGAGGAAGGGCTCAAGGCCCTGGAGAGCTTCAAGGCCGCGCACCCGAAGCACCGGACCGAGGACGTGGACAAGGCCATCGAGGGGGCCAAGGCCATGATCGCCGAGAAGGCCGCCGCGCCCGCCCAGTAAGCTCCGACGGATCCCGCAGGGGCCCCCGCCGAAAGGCGGGGGCCCCTTTTTCGTCCCGTCACGCCGCCGCGATAAAACGTTTGCGGCGGCTCTATTCCGCGGCGGAGGGCCCGCGGCTATACTGGGGCCTCGAAACCGGGACCCCGCAGGAAACATATGACCCCTCTCCCTCCGCCGCCGAGCGCCCGCGCGATACGCGCCGAATTCCTCCTCGCCGAGCTGGACTCCATGATCGCGGGCGGCGCCCCGCCCGACCTCGCGGGCGCCGGGGCGAAGCTCCCGAAGGTGCTCGTGGTCGACGGCGACCGGGATTGCCGCGGCGCCGTGTGCCGCCTGCTCGCGGAGAACGGCCACGAGGTCCTCGAGGCGCTCGACGGCGCCGAGGGCCTGCGCCTGGCGCTCGCCGAGAGGCCCGACCTCGTGGTGGTCGATTTCGACCTGCCGCGGCTCAACGGCTACGAGCTCCTCCTGCGGCTGCGCGGCGATTTCGAGCTGAGGAAGGTGCCGGTCGTCATGGTCGCGGGAAAGGGCAGCCGGGGCCTCCTGAAGGAGCTTCCGCTGCACGTGTCCGCCTTCCTCGAAAAGCCCGTGTCCGCCTTTCGCCTGCTCGAGGCCGTCCACGGCCTGCTGGGCCGCGCGCCCGCCGGAGCGGCCGGCCGTCACGAGATCGTCCTGGACCCGAGGCCGGGGGCCGCGGCCCGTCCGTCGGGGGACTCCCTGGAGGGCCTGAGGGCGGCGGGGGACGTCCTCGCCGAGGGAGACGGGGCGGACGCGGAGGACGCGGAGCCCGGCCCGGAGATCCGGGCCCAGGAATCGCCGCTGATCGATTACGTCAACCGGATGCTGCTGAGCGCCGTCGATCTGGGCGCCAGCGACATCCACGTCGAGCCGCAGGAAAACGAGATCAACGTGCGCGTGCGCCTGAACGGCTCGCTCAACCCGCTGTGCTCCCTGCCCGCCTCGCTCGGCGCCCGGGTGGCCGCGCGCATCAAGATCCTCTCGAACCTGGTCATCACGGAGCGGCGCCGGCCCCAGGACGGCCAGTTCCGGATCGCGGGGCCGGGGCGGAAGATCGAGTTCCGGGTCAGCTTCCTGCCCGGCATGCACGGCGAGAAGATCGTGATGCGCGTGCTGGGCAGCGGCCGGAAGACCGCCTTGTCGGAGATCGGCTTCAACCCGCGCGACCTGGACTGCGTCGAGAAGGCCGTGCAGTCCCAGAACGGCCTGATCCTGGTCACCGGGCCGACGGGCAGCGGCAAGACGACCACCCTTTACTCGATGATCGCCATGCTCAATAAGCCGGACGTCAACATCATGACCG
>JAMPYD010000145.1 GCA_023700845.1 Elusimicrobiota bacterium
GCCACCGTCGTGCCCCGCCGCACGAATTTCGGCGAGATCCTGGCCGCCTCCCTGACCCCCATCGTCCGCCGCGGCGCGCGGCGCGTCTATTACGCGGGCCCCGTCGCCCAGGTGGACGAGAAGGTCGACGGCTACGACCTGTTCTTCCCGAGCCAGTTCGTCTCCTTCAACGGGCGCCCCGTCGCGTTCGACAACGCCCTCGCGGGCCGCAAGCGCAAGACGGTCCTGTTCGCCGCGCTGCCGTCCCCGCTGTTCGCGACGCGGGAGTGGCTCAAGGACGCGCGCGGCCACGGCATCATCGCCTTCGACGGCGAAATGGCGCGGCTCGCCGAGGAGGCGGCGGCCTGGAAGGAGCTCCCCGGCCGCGAGGTGGAATGCGGCATCGGCGGCGTTCTCGGCGGCCTCGCCAACCTCCACCCCGAGGAGGACCGGGCCGTGTACACGATCAGCTACGCGAGCCAGGCGGGCAAGGAGTCCGCGAAGCGGCGCTACCGGGACGCGGTGCTGGGGAAGATCAAGGCGGCGGGCAAGGAAGCCGGGGAGTAGGCGCCTACTTCGGCGCCATGTGGAAGTCGGTCACGAGCGGCAGGTCCGAGTTCGGCTGAAGCGACGCCGGCTCGGCGATCAGCGACGACAGCTCCTTGACGATCTCGCTGCGCCGCTCGAGCGGCATGTCGGAGACGCCCTCGGTTCCCGGGTCGAGATAGGACTTGAGGTAGCCCGTCTTCGACAGCGACACCAGGTAGCCGCGTCCGGGCAGGGCCGGGAGGATGGCCCGGTAGCGGCCCTGCTCGTCGGTCTTGATCTGCGCGCGGGAGTTCGTCTCGTTGTCGGTGAAGATCATGTGCACGCCGGGCACCGGCTTCAGCGTGATCAGGTCGTAGATCACGCCGCGCATCCTCCACTCGGACACGGCCTTCGGCCGGGAGCCCTTCTCGGGCATGACGGAGACGATCCCGGGACCCTCGTCCGCCGCGGGCGGCGCGGGCTCGACGGGGGGAGGCGCCGCCGGCTCGTCCCGGTTGTTCTTGAGCTCGCTGAACAGCGCCTGCGCGACGGTGCCGTCGGCGGCCGCCCCGCTCTTGCCCGCCTTGGCGAGCGCCGCGCTCGTCGACGCCGCGACCGACTTCGTGCCTTCCTCGGCCGTGCGCCACAAATACTGGCCGGCCGTCCAAACGAAGGCGGCGAGCCCTCCTAAAAACAGGACCGGGAGGCCGAAGGTGCGGAAGGTCTCGTTCTGCAGCGCCGACTTCTCGGGCGCGGCGTCCTGGAACGACATCGGGCAGTTGGGGCAGGACTCCCACTCGGGCTGGAGCTTGGTTCCGCAGCCCGGGCAGCTCGCGGGGGCGCTCATCGCGGGAGGCTCAGAGCTCCACCCAGTGCACGCGGCGTATGCCCTCGACGCGGGTGAGCTCCGCGCGCACGGACGGGGAGGCGTCCTCGTCCACGTTCAGGACCATGACGGCCTCGCCGTGGGCGGAGCGGCGCCCGACGCGCATGTCGGCGATGTTCACGCCCGCCTTCCCGAGGCACGTGCCGACGCGGCCGATCACGCCGGGCGCGTCGGTGTTGGCGATGACGATCATCTTGCCCACGGGCCTCACGTCGATGCGCAGGCCGCCGAGCTTTAAAATACGGGGCTCGCCCGGGGCGAGCACGGCGCCCGAGACGGAGACGGGGCCTTTGTCGGTGGCCGCGGTCAAGGTCAGCATGCGGCGCACGCCGTCCGAGGCGTGCGGGTCCGAGGACTCGCCCACCTTGATGCCGCGGTCCGCGGCGACGGCGGGCGCGGAGATCCAGCTGACGCCCGGCCCCATGATCGGCGTGAGGAAGCCCTTGAGCGCGGAGACGCCGAGAGGCCGGCGCTCGCGGCTGTTGAACTCGCCCGCGAAATCGCAGGCGAACTCGCTGACGCCGCCCTCGAGCGTCTGGGCGAGGAAGCGGCCCATCGCCTCGGCGAGCGGCACCCACTCGCCGAGCGCGGCGAGCGTGACCGGGTCGAAGCCGGGCATGTTCAGGGCGTTGGGCGCGATGCCCTTGTCGTGGAAGTCGATCACGGCGGTCGCGAGCTCGGTCGCCACCCGGCTCTGGGCCTCGGCCGTGGAGGCGCCGAGGTGGGGGGTGAGGATCAGGTTCGGGCAGCCGCGCAGCGGGTTCTCCGCGGGCAGCGGCTCGGCGTGGAACACGTCGAGGGCGGCGCCCGCGACCTGGCCGCTCTTGAGCGCCTCGGCCAGGGCCTGGTCCTCGATCAGCTCGCCGCGGGCGCAGTTGATGATCCGGATCCCCTTCTTCGCCTTGGCCAAAGCGGCCGCGTTGACCATGCCGTTGGTCTTCTCGCCGCCGGGGACGTGAAGGGTCACGAAATCGGACTGGGCCAGCACGTCGAGAAAGGTCATCGGCTCGATGCCGATCTCGCGCGCCTGCGCGTCGGTCACGAACGGGTCGAAGCCGACGATCTTCATGCCGAACGACTGGGCGCGCTTGGCGACCTCGCGGCCGATGCGCCCGAGGCCGACGACGCCGAGCGTCTTGCCGAACAGCTCGACGCCCATGAACTTGCCGCGCTCCCACTTGCCGGCCTGGGTCGAGGCGTCGGCCTTCGAGACGTGGCGCGCGAGCGCGAGCATCAGGGCCACCGCGTGCTCCGCCGCCGCGAGCGTGTTCGCCGCCGGGGCGTTGACCACGGCGATACCCCGCCGCGTCGCGGCGGGAAGATCTATATTGTCCACGCCGACGCCGGCGCGGCCGATCAGGCGCAGGTCGGGCGCCTTCGCGATCCAGTCCGCGGTGATCTTGGTCTCCGAGCGCACGAGCCAGGCGCCCACGCCGGGCAGGGCCTTTTCCAGGTCCTCGGGCTTCGGCGCGATCAGGTAGACGAGCTCGATGCCCGGGTGCGCCTCCAGGGGCTTGAGGCCCGCCGGATCGATCTTGTCGGTGACGAGGACCTTGAGCTTGAGCACCCTAGGCCTTGACCCCGACGAGGCGCTTGGCCAGCGCGTCCACGCCCGCCTCGATGTCGGACTTGGAGATGTAGCCCATGTGCGCGAGGCGGAAGATCTTGCCCTTCAGGTGGAGCTGGCCGCCCGCGATGGAGATGCCCTCCTCCTTCAGGATGTCGGCGAGGAGCTTGGTGCCGTCCACGCCCGACGGAAGGACGACGCCGGTCAGGATGTTGGCGGGGCTCTTCGAGTAAAAGGGCAGGCCGAGCTTCTCCGTGAGCAGCTTGCGCGCGTGGGCCGCGAGGTCGTCGTGGCGCTTCCAGCAGGACTCCATGCCCTCGGCCCGGAGCATCTTGAGGGCCGCGGCCTGTCCCGCCACGATCGAGATCGCGGGCGTCCACGGCGTCTCCTTGTCGGCGAGCGACTTGCGGATGAGCTTGTAGTCGAAATTGAACTTCGGGAGCTTCGAGACCTCGACGGCCTTCCACGCCTTCTCGGAGACCGCGGCGAACGCGAGGCCGGGGGCGTTCATCAGGCCCTTCTGGGAGCCGGTGACGACGCAGTCGAGGCCCCACGCGTCCGTCTCGAGCGGCTCGCAGGCGAGGCCGGACACGGAGTCCACGACGACGAGCGCGTCGCTCTCGTCATGGACGATCTTCGCGAGCGCCTTGATGTCGTTGAGCACGCCCGTCGAGGTGTCCGTATGCTGGAGGAAGACCGCCTTGACGCCCTTGTTCTCCTTGAGCGCCTTGCGCAGGACCTCGCCGTCGACGGCGGTGCCCCACTCGAAGGGCAGGACCAGCGGCTTGAGGCCGAAGGCCTTGTGGATGTTCACGAACCGGTCGCCGAACGCGCCGGTGGTGCAGACGACGGTCAGGTCGCCCGGGGAAAGAAGGTTGATCACGGCCGACTCCATCGCGCCGGTGCCGGAGGCCGTCATCATGAGAACGGAATTTTTCGTCCGGTACACGAACTGCATGTCCTCGATGACGGAGACGAACAGCCGGCCGAACTCCGCGGTCCGGTGATGGATCAGCGGGCGGGACATCGCCTCGAGCACGGAGGGGGGAAGCGGCGTCGGGCCCGGCGTCAGCATGATGTTCTTGGTCATGAGGGTCTCTGGGTGCTGGGGTTTATTTTAGGGACTGAAGGGCCGGTAGCCAGCCACGAGGGCTTCGCCTCCGGCGCGGAAGCGGGGAGAGGCCCGAGGGCCAGGGCGGCGACGTCGCGGAAGTGCTTGACGGGCACCATCTTGACCCGCTTGAGCACCTCGGCGGGGATGTCCTCGAGGTCCTTGACGTTGCCGTCGGGGAACAGCACGGTTTTCAGGCCCTCGCGGTCGGCGGCGAGCACCTTCTCCTTGAGGCCGCCGATGGGCAGCACGCGGCCGCGCAGGGTGATCTCGCCGGTCATCGCCAGGCCGTCCACGACCGCGCGGCCGGACAGCAGGCTCGCGAGCGCGGTGGCGAGCGCGATGCCCGCCGACGGTCCGTCCTTGGGCGTCGCGCCCTCGGGGACGTGGATGTGGAAGTCCCGGCGCTTGAAGGCGTCGTCGGCGATGCCGAGCTCGACGGCGACGGACTTCACGTGGGAGAGCGCCGCCTGCGCGGACTCGGTCATGACCTCGCCGAGCCTTCCGGTGATCTTGACGTCGCCCTTGCCGGGCACGGCCACGACCTCGATGGCCATCGTCGAGCCGCCGACCTCGCTCCAGGCGAGGCCCGTGGAGACGCCGACGGTGTTGAAGGAGTTCTTCTCGCGCGGGAACTTCGCGGGCCCGAGCAGCTTCGGGATGTCCGCGGGCGCGATGACGACGGTCTCCGCCTTCTCGGCGAGCACCTTGCGCGCGGCCTTGCGGCACAGCGACGCGATCTCGCGCTCGAGATGGCGCACGCCGGACTCCCGCGTGTACTCCTCGACGACGCGCTCGAGCGCCGCGTCCTCGAGGACGAGCTGGCCGGCCTTGAGGCCGTGCGCCTCGAGCGCCTTGCCGAGCAGATGCGACTTCGCGATCGAGACCTTCTCGGCGAGGGTGTAGCCCGAGAACGTCATGACCTCGAGGCGGTCGCGCAGGGTCACGGGAATGCCGCCGAGGTCGTTGGCCGTGCAGATGAACATCACCTGCGACAGGTCGAACTCGATGTCGAGGTAATGATCGAGGAAGGTCGAGTTCTGCTCGGGGTCGAGAACCTCGAGCAGGGCGGCCGACGGGTCGCCGCGCCAGTCCGAGCCCATCTTGTCGATCTCGTCGAGAAGAATCACCGGATTTCTGGTGCCGGCTTTCCGCAGGTGCTGTATGAGCCGTCCGGGCAGGGATCCGATATAAGTTCTGCGATGCCCGCGGATCTCGGCCTCGTCGCGCACGCCGCCGAGGGACATGCGCACGAACTTGCGCCCGAGCGAGCGGGCGATGGACTTGCCCAAGGAGGTCTTGCCGACGCCGGGCGGGCCGACGAAGCACAGGATGGGGCCTTTCAGGCCCTTGGTCAGCTTGGTGACCGCGAGATACTCCAGGACGCGCTCCTTGATCTTGGGCAGGCCGCTGTGGTCCTCGTCGAGCACGGCCTGGGCCTTCTCGAGGTCGATGACGTCCTTGGTGCGCTTCGACCAGGGCAGGTGCGTCATCCAGTCGAGGTAGGTGCGGGACACGGTGGACTCGGGGGAGAACGGCGCCATCTTCTCGAGGCGGGCCAGCTCCTTGAGGGACGCCGTCTCGGCGTCCTCCGGCATCTTGGCGTCCTTGATCGCCTTCTTGAGCTCCTCCATCTCCTGGGCGAAGTCGTCCTTCTGCCGGAGCTCCTTCTGGATCGCCTTCATCTGCTCGTTGAGGTAGTACTCCTTCTGGGTCTTCTCGATCTGCGTCTTGAC
>JAMPYD010000146.1 GCA_023700845.1 Elusimicrobiota bacterium
CGCGTGGGCACCACCAACGACTGGACCTCGACGAGGACCGGCCGCGAGCCTTCGAGCGCGACGGAGACCGAACGGCCCGGAGCGGCGGCGCGGCCGAGCTCGGCGGCGAAGAAGGCGGTGGCGTCCTTGACCTCCTTGAGGCCCGTTTCCCCCATCTCGAACAGCCCCAGCTCGTCGGTCGGGCCGAAGCGGTTCTTCTGGGCGCGCAGGACCCTCAGCAGGTCGTGGTTCTCGGTATCGAAGTACAGGACCGTGTCGACGATGTGCTCGAGCACCTTGGGCCCGGCCAGCGAGCCGTCCTTCGTGACGTGGCCGAGCAGGAAGACGACCGTGTCGTTCTTCTTGGCCGCGCGCACGAGCTCGGCGGCGCACTCGCGCACCTGGCCGACGGAGCCGGGGCTCGACATCAGCTGGGGGTGCGTGACGGTCTGGATCGAGTCGAGGACCATCGCCCACGGCTTGACCTGCTCCATCGCGGCGAGGATCTTGGCGAGCGACGACTCGGAGACGAGGTAGAGCCGCTCGGAGGACAGGCCGAGGCGCTTGGCGCGGCTGGAGACCTGTCGCAGGCTCTCCTCGCCCGAGGCGTACAGGAACGCCCCCTTCTCGGCGAGCTTCGCCGCGGCCTGGAGCATGAGCGTGGACTTGCCGATGCCGGGAGGCCCGGCGAGCAGGATGACCTGGCCGGGGACGACGCCGCCGCCGAACAGGCGGTCGAGCTCGGGGATGCCCACGGGCGTGCGCTGCTCGGGCGTCGCCGAGGCGTCCTTGAGCGCGGTGACCGCCGAGGAGAAGGAGGTGAGCTGGCCGCGGGCCTCGGACACCGCCTCGGCGAGGCCGCCGGGCCTCGTCTCGACGACCTCCTCGGCCATCGAGTTCCACTCGGAGCAGCCGGGGCACTGGCCCATGGGCTTGCTCGCGGAATGACCGCAGGACTGGCAGCGATAGAGGGTTTTGAGTCTGGCCATGGCCGGAGTATAGCTGATTTTCCGTTTTCGAACAAGCGTTCGAAAGACGGATGTCTCAGACCTCCCCCCATCATACGATCGAGGGGCCCGAAAAGTTCCCTAGCGGACCAGGACGGCGAGGGCGTACAGGCCCCCGCGGCGGTCGAGATGCCAGTCGAGGATATCGGCGCCCTCGAGCAAGGCGCCCTCCCTCCCCTCGAGCAGGCTTTCGCGCGCCCGGTCCGCGGCGGCGGACGCGCGCAAGGCGGGGTTGTCCACGCCGCGCACGAGTCCGACGCCGAACACGTAGGTCCTGCCGCCGAAGCTCTCCGTCCAGAAGACCTTGTCCTCGGGCGCCTTTATTTTTTTCGCCCAGCCGGGCTTCCGCCAGCGCGGCGACGAGGGCGGGACCCGCGGCCGGCTCAGACGCTCGGCGACCTTGGCCGCCTTCGCCTCCCACGCGCGGGCGGGCAGGGGCGAGCAGGTCAGGACGAGAGCGAGGGCCGTGAGCGCGGGGCGCATGGGTGCCTTATAGCAGTAAGCCGCGGAAAAGCCCACTGAGAAGACGTGACTGTTTCCGGAAACAGTCGACGCGAACTCGCACCGGTGCGAGTCGGGAGCGGCTGATCGCTCCCCCTATTATGGGGCTAAGATCCGGCTACTTCTTTGACCGGCCCTTCGAGCCGGCGGCGCCGAAGGAGACCATGCCGAACAGGTAGGCGATGTCGGTGTCCTCGAACATGACCTTGATCCAGCTCTGGTAGCGCGGGACCTCGGCGACGTCCTCGACGCGGCCGCCGAGGCTGACGTGCTTCTGGACGCGGACCTGCGCGCCGAAATCGTAGGCCGGCTTGGTGAACTTGCGGCCCTCGATCGTGCGGTTGCGGCCGAAGTCGTGGCCCTGCGCGTCGACGGTCAGGCGGCCCAGGAGAGGGTCCTTGTGGAAGGGCGTGAGGCTCACGCGGGCGCCGCCGCCGGAGCGGATCACGCCGAAGCCGACGTTCCACCAGTCCTTCTCCCAGCCGAGGAGGGCGTCGATCTGGTTCGGGCGGGCGTAGTCGACCTTCGTGCCGCGCCGCTCGTCGTTGATGTTCGCCAGGTTCGAGCCGCCGACGTAGTAGTAGCGCCCGTCGCGGGGCGAGATCTTCAGGCCGATGTCCACGCGCGAGGTGCGCACCGCGTGCTCGTAGCGCCAGTCGTAGTTCCAGAACACCCGGAACTGCGTGATGCGGCCGAACACGTCCTTGGCCGTGCCGGCGGCCTCCTTGACGGAGGCGATGGTCTCCTTGACGTCCTCCTTGACCTTCTCGTCGTGGAGGAGCGCGCCGACGGCGCCCTTGCTCGTCTCGAGGCTGGCCATCATGTTGTTGGACTTGGCGAGCAGCGCGTCGAGCTTCTCGGTGATGTCGTCGGTGCGGCCCATCGCCCGCTCGAGCTTGGGCTTGGTCGTCTCAATGAGGTCGTTGAGGTTGGCCGTCATCTCGCGGACGTTGGCCACGGTCTCGGTCAGGTTGTCGGCCAAGGTGCCGCGCGGGCCCTCCTTGGTCATGCTGTCGAGGAGCTTCTCGACCTTGGCGAGCGCCTTGGTCAGGGACTTCTCGATGGAGGTCGGGTCCTCGCCGCGGACGGTGGAGTTGGCCGGGATCACGCCCTTGACGCGCGTGCCCTGGTCGACCTGCAGGTACTTGGAGCCGATGATGCCGGTCGAGCCGATCGAGAACACCGCGTCGTTGTAGATGTCCACGCCGCGGCGGATGGACATGATGACGCGCGCGCCGCCGTCGACGAGCTCGATCGAGCGGACCTGGCCGACCTCGACGCCGGAGAGCTTGACCGGGGCGTCCTTGGAGAGGTTGGCGACGTCGGAGAACTGGCCGTAGAGGGTGTAGCGCTTCTCGAAGGTGACGTCGCCGAGCAGGAAAATGGCGGTGGCCAGCAGCGAGAGGCCGCCGAGGACGAACGCGCCGACTTTCGTTTCGAGCGTCATCAGCCTGCCTTGACGGTGTGCGCGTTGGACGCGCCGTCCGCCTCGAACTCCTTGAGCTTCATCTTGATCGGGCCTTCACTCTTGCCGTCCACGAACTGGCGCACGTAGGGGTTGTCGCTGATCCGGATGATCTCCGGGTGCGCGACCTGAAGCACCTTCCCCTCATGGAACATCGCGATGCGGGTTCCGACCTTGTACGCCGCCTTCATGTCGTGCGTGACGGCGATGGCCGTCACCTTCAGCTGCTTTTGAAGGTCCAGGATCAGATCGGCGATGACGTCCGTCATGATCGGATCAAGGCCCGTCGTGGGCTCATCATACAAAATGTAAGAAGGCTGGGCGGCGATGGCCCGGGCCAGCGCGACGCGCTTTTTCATGCCGCCGGACAGCTCGGAGGGCTTGAAGTCCTCGATGTCCTTGAGGCCGACGAGGGCCAGGCAGTCCGAGGCGATCTTGCGGTACTTGCCGGACGGGATGTCGGTCAGGTAGCGCAGGCCGAAGGTGATGTTCTCCCACACGGTCAGGGAGTCGAACAGGGCGCCTTCCTGGAAGAGGTAGCCGAAGCGGCGGCGGTAGTCGGCGATCTCGGCCTCGGTCTTGAGCTTGGCGACCTCGATGCCGTCGACGACGATCTTCCCCTCGTCGGGGTGGTGCAGGCCGATGACGCACTTGAGGAAGGTGGACTTGCCGCAGCCGGAGCCGCCGATGATGACGAGCGTCTCGCCGGTCTCCACGCGCATGTCGATGCCGCGCAGGATGGTGCGGGGCCCGAAACGCTTGACGACCCCCTCGGCGTCGATCATCAGGTGATCCCGAACGCGTTGAGGACCGCGGTGGCGAAGTAGTCGAGCACGAGGATGAGGACCATGCTGATGACGACGGCGGCGGTCGTGGCCTTGCCCACGCCCTCGGCGCCGCCGCGGGTGGTGACGCCCTTGAAGCAGGACACGAGAGAGACGACGGCGGCGAACACGAAGGTCTTGAGGAAGCCGTGCACGAAGTGGCGGATCTCCATCTGGTCGACGATGTCGTGCCAGTAGACGGTCGCCGGAATCTGGTATTTCGCGTGCGCCACGAGGTAGCCGCCGAAGATGCCGGTGAAGTCGGAGACGACGGTGAGCAGGGGCAGGACCATCATGAACGCGAGGAAGCGCGGGATCACGAGGTAGCGGACCGGGTCGGTGCCGAGGGTGTACAGCGCGTCGATCTGCTCGGTGACCTTCATCGTGCCGAGCTCGGCGGCGATCGCGGCGCCCGCGCGGCCGGCGACGACGATCGCCGTCATCACCGGCGCCAGCTCCATGACCAGCGAGAAGGAGACGACCGTGCCGACGAACAGAGGCTCGTTGAAGAAGTGCTTCGAGGACGCGCCGGTCTGCAGGGCGAGCACCATGCCCGTGAAGAAGGCGGTCATCGAGGTGACGGGCAGGGAGTCGACGCCGACGCGGACCATCTGGATCAAGGTCTGGCGCCACTCGATGCGGTAGCTCGTCATCCAGCCGAACGTCGAGCGCACGAGGAAGGAGAACTGGCCCGTCTCCTCCGCGGCGTCGAGGATGAACCGGCCGAAGCCGCCGACCGCGCCCGCGATCACGAGCGCACCCCCACGCGCGGCACGCGGCTCGACAGCGCGGTGGCCGTCTCGTACGGGATCGTCCCGCACAGGCGCGCCAGCTCGGACGCCGGCACGGAGGAGCCTTCCTGGCGCCCGATCAGGACGACGTCCTCCCCGACGCGCGCGCGCGGCGCGCCGGTCACGTCGATCATGGTCTGGTCCATCGTGACGCGGCCGACGACGGGGCAGCGCTTGCCGCCGACGAGGACCGAGGCCCGGTTCGAGAGCGCGCGCGGATAGCCGTCGCCGTAGCCGATCGGCAGGGTCGCGATCCGCGACACGCGCTTGGCGCGCCAGGTCGCCCCGTAGCTGACGGAGGCGCCCTTCGGCGCCGTCTTGATGTAGACGATCTTGCTCTTCAGGGTCAGGACCGGGGCGAAGCCCCCGTACAGGCCGTAGGCCGCCAGGCCGGGGCGGACGAGGTCGAAGCGGGCCTCGGGATGGCGCAGGGCCGCGGCGGAGTTCGCGGCGTGCACGAGCGGAGGACGCAGGCCCTCGCGCTCTAAAGATTTTACGACGCGGTTGAAGGCCTTTATCTGCCGCGTCGTAAAAGCGCGGTCGTCCTCGGACTTGGCCATATGGGTATACAGCCCCTGCACGCGTATTCCTTTCACCTTGGAGAGGTCCCGCACCAGCGCCAGGGCCGCGTCCGGACGCAGCCCGATGCGGCCCATGCCGGTATCCACCTTCACATGAATGTTTATTTTGCGGCGCAGACGCAAGGCCGCGTCGGCCACGCGCTTGGCGCTTTCCAGCGAGGCGACGCTCGGGGTCAGGTCGTGGGCGGCGGCGGCGAGCACGCTCTCGAAGGGATAGAGGGAGCCGAGGATCAGGATGGGCAGCTTGACGCCCGCGGAGCGCAGGGCCAGGCCCTCCTCGACCGAGGACACGCCGAGCCAGTCCGCCGCGCGGGCCTTCTGGGCCGCGAGCGCGCACAAGGTCGCGTCGTGGCCGTAGGCGTTGGCCTTCACGACGAACATGAGCTTCACGCGGGGGCCCATGCGCTTGCGCAGGAGACGAAGGTTGCCGACGAGCGCGCCGAGGTCGATTTCAGCCCAGGTGGGCCGGAAGAAGCGCCTCATGAAAACTGAGTCTGCGGTTCCTCGAAGGCGACGGGCTCTTCCGAGTTCGTCTCGTCGACGAAGCGCGTGATGCTGCGCAGGAAGGTGACGGGCACCGAGCCGGTCGGGCCCTGGCGCTGCTTGGCGATGATGATCTCGGCCTTGTTC
>JAMPYD010000147.1 GCA_023700845.1 Elusimicrobiota bacterium
CCGGCGGACAAGGCGTCGGCCGAGCGCCTCATCGCCCACATCAAGGAGTCCCCGGACGACGAGCTCCGGGGCATGCGCCCCTTCGAGCTCGCCGACCGGTGGGGGCTGCCGCGACGCGACGCGCTCGGCGCCTGCCTGCACGCGGTCAAGGCCGGCCTCCTCGACCTCAAGTGGGAGGTGCTGTGCCCGAACTGCGCCGCCCCGAAGGAGACGCTCTCGTCGCTGACGGCGCTGAAGAGCACCTCGCACTGCGGCTCGTGCGACATCGAGTACGGCGTCAACCTCGACAAATCGGTCGAGCTCCGCTTCTCGGTGCACCCGAGCGTGCGCGACGCCAAGGGCGCGGTGTTCTGCGCCGGCAGCCCCGCCCACTCGCGCCACGCCGCCGCCCAGCTCCGCCTCGACGGCGCCGCGGTCCGCGCGGTGGAGCTCGACCTCGAGGCGCGCTCGTACACCGCGCGCTTCCTCCAGACGAAGCGCGCGGTGGCGCTGCGGCCCGCGCCGAACGCCCCGTCCACCGTGTCCGTCGACCTGGCGAACGCCGCCGACGGCGACGAGATCGCGTTCCGGCCGGGGGTCGTGAAGCTCGTGTTCCAGCCGACGCTTCAGCCCGCCCTCGTGCGCGTCGAGAAGGAAAGCTGGAAGGACGCCGCGGTCACGGCGGAGCTCGTCACGACGATGCAGGAGTTCCGCGATCTGTTCTCCTCGGAGGTGCTCGCGCCCGGCGTCGAGATCGGCATCAAGAACATGGCCCTGCTGTTCACCGACCTCAAGGGGTCGACCGCGATGTACGAGCGCGTCGGCGACGCGACCGCCTACGGCGTCGTGCGCGACCACTTCGACTGGCTGACCGAGATCGTCGCGGCGCGCGGCGGCGCGGTCGTCAAGACGATCGGCGACGCGGTGATGGCCGTGTTTCCCTCCGGGGAAGGCGCCCTCGAGGCCGCCCTCGACATGCAGGAGCGCATCGGCGACCTGTCGGCCCGGCTGGCTCCGCGCGAGCCGGTCGCACTCAAGATCGGCGTGCACCAGGGTCCGTCGATCGCCATCAACGCGGGGGGGCATCTCGACTATTTCGGGACGATGGTCAACGTCGCCGCGCGCGTGCAGAACGAGAGCGTCGGCGGCGACGTCGTGATCACGACGGCGATCACCGCCGATCCGTCTTGCGCGGCCGTCCTCGCGCGCCGCGTCGCCCGGACGGAGCGCTTCACGATCCCGCTCAAGGGCCTCAGCGGCGAGTTCGAGCTGTGGCGCCTGACCGCCCGCCCGCCTATTAAGTAGAATGCGGCGATGAAGGCCCTGCTCTGCGCGCTGCTCCTCGCGGCTCCCGCCGCCGCCGCGGAACCCGACATCCGCGACCTCGTGGACAAGGCCAACAAGGCCCTGCGCGGCGACTCGAGCCACGGGCGCCTGACGATGACGATCGAGACGCCGGAGTGGAAGCGCACGCTCGAGATCGAGGGCTGGAACAAGGAGCGGACCTACGCCTTCATCAAGATCCTCTCGCCCGCCAAGGAGCGGGGGAACACCACCTTGCGCCGCAAGACCGAGATGTGGGTGTGGCTGCCGAAGGTCGAGCGCGTCATCAAGATCCCGCCCACGATGATGCACTCCACCTGGCAGGGCTCGGACTTCACCTACGAGGACATCGTCAAGGCCGACTCCATCGTCAAGGACTACACCCACAAGCTCCTCAAGACGACGAAGGAAGAGGGCCGCACGGTCTATCACATCGAGGCGACGCCGAAGGCCGACGCGCCCGTCGTCTGGGGCCGGGTCCTGACCGACGTCGCCCTGTACGACGACGACCAGTCGGTGATCCCGCTCAACGAGCTCGACTACTCCGAGCGCGGCGAGCTGATCCGCACGATCACGCTCTCCGACGTGAAGGTCATGAGCGGCCGGCGGGTGCCGGCGCGGCTCGAGTGCGTGCCCGCCAAGAAGCCCGGCCAGCGCACGATTCTCCACTACAAGGAGCTCGAGTTCGACATCCCGCTGGAGGAAGGCTTCTTCAGCTACCAGCGCCTGCAGAAGGGCGGGAGCTGACTTGCTCCGGCTCGCCTGGCGCAACGTCTGGCGCAACCGCCGCCGCAGCCTGATCAACGTCGCCGCGATGGGCTTCGGCCTCGCGGCGATCATGCTCGGCCAGAGCATGATCCGCTCCCTGCAGATTCAGCTCGTGCAGAAGGCGACCGGCTCGATCACCGGCCACATCCGCGTCCAGCGCAGCGACGTCGACGAGCCCAAGTTCCCCGACAAGTTCATCTCCGCCCCCGAGGCCGCCGAGAAGGTCCTCGACCAGGATCCCCGGATCTCCGTCTGGGGCCGGCGCATCCACATGACCGGCCTCATCTCCTCTCCGAACGCCTCCCTGGGCGCCCTGATCTGCGCCGTGGATCCCCTGAAGGAGAAGACGCTCACCGACATGTCCTCCTACATCAAGGAGGGGACCTATCTCGACCCGGACGGCAAGGGCATCGTCATGGGCAAGAAGATCGCCGGGCGCCTCGACGTGCGCCTGGGCGAGAAGGTCGTGATCATGGCCCAGGCCGCCGACGGCTCGATGGGCGCGGAGGCCTTCCGCGTCGTCGGCCTGCAGGTGACCGGCTCGGAGTCCTTCGACGGGCAGATCGTCTGGATCCCGATCAAGGCGATGCAGGAGATGCTCGGCCGCCCGGGCCAGGTCAACCAGCTCGCGATGCGCCTCAAGGACGTCGAGCTCGTCGACGAGGTCGCCGCGGACCTCGACAAGCGCCTGCCTCCGGGCAACGTCCGCCCGATCAGCTGGAAGGTCATCGACCGGGAGATCATCGGCATCCAGGCCTTCCAGAACGGCATCCTGACCGTCGTCCTTTTCATCGTCTTCGCGATCGTGGCGCTGGGCATCCTCAACACCCAGCTGATGAGCCTCTTCGAGCGCGTGCGGGAGTTCGGCGTGCTGATGGCCATCGGCGCGCGCCCGCGCTGGATCGTGCGCCTGATCCTCGCCGAGTCGCTCGTCCTCGGCCTCGTGGGCGTCCTGCTCGGCGTGGCGACCGGCGCCGCGATGATCGCGTATTTCGGCCGCCACGGCCTGCACCTGCCCGTCGGCCAGGCCTTCTCCTACTTCCTGCCCTTCCCGTCGGTGATCTTCCTGCGGCCCTCCTGGCACCAGCACGCCTTCGCCTGCGCGTCCGTGTTCGCCATCACCCTGCTCGCGTCTTTGCCCCCGGCCCTGCGCGCCGGGCGCCTGAAGCCGGCGGAGGCCCTGCGCCATGTCTAAGCTCGTCGAGGTCGCCAACCTCCACAAGACCTACCCCGGCGGCTCGAAGGTCGCCGCGCTCAAGGGCATCGACCTCGTGATCACGCGGGGGGAGTTCACGGCGCTGGCGGGACCGTCGGGCTCGGGCAAGTCCACCTTGCTCAATATGATCGGCACGCTCGACCGGCCGACGAAGGGGACGGTCAGCTACGACGGCCACGTCGTCTCCGCGCTCGGCCCCGACCCGCTGTCCGATTTCCGCCTGCGCTCGCTCGGCTTCGTGTTCCAGGCCTACAACCTGATCCCGGTGCTCACCGCCGTCGAGAACGTCGAGTACCCACTCGTGCTGCAGGGCATGGACGCCGCCGAGCGCCGCAAGCTCGCGCAGGAGGCGCTGGGCTGGGTCGGCCTCGAGACCTACGCCGAGCGCCGCCCCGACCTGCTCTCCGGCGGCCAGCAGCAGCGCGTCGCCGTCGCCCGCGCGATCGTCACGCGCCCGTCGCTCGTGCTCGCCGACGAGCCCACGGCCAACCTCGACTCCAAGACCGGCGCCCAGCTCCTCGACCTGATGCAGGGCCTCAACAAGGACCACGGCATCACCTTCCTGTTCTCGAGCCACGACGGCGCGGTCCTCGAGCGCGCCCGCCGCGTCGTCCGCCTCCAGGACGGGGAGCTGAAGTCGGACGAACAACGGAAGATTTGAACCACAGAGACACGGAGACACGGAGAACGGATAAAGAGGTTAACGTCGACGTTAACCGATCTATTCTTTCTCTGTGTCTCTGTGTCTCCGTGGTTTTTCCGTTCCTGACGTCGCCGGCGTCGGCCGGGGTGAAGGCCGGCGGCTACCTCAAGAACTTCTGGCAGTACTCGCATTCCGCCCTCGACGGCCGCGCCTACAACCTCAACACCGCCCGCGCCCGCCTCACGCTCGACGCCGAGAGGTCCGCCCTCAAGGCCCACGTCGATTTCGACCAGCAGATCGCCGCCGGCTCCTTCTTCCGCACGACCGAGTTCCGCCGCTTCGGCTACGCCCCGCCCAAGCCCTGGCTCGACATGGAGCACACCGTCTCGACGGGCACGACCAACGGCTACGGCATCGGCGCCTACCGCGCCTGGATCGGCCTCGAGGACGAGCGCGGCGTGGTCCGGGCCGGACGGCAGCGCATCGCCTGGGGCACCGGCAAGCTCTGGAACCCGACCGACGTCCTGAACCCCTACGACCCGACGACCGTCGAGCGCGACGAGCGCCGCGGCGTGGACGCGCTGTACGCGCGCGCCGGGATCGGCTCGCTCGGCCAGGCCGAGCTGGCCTGGGCGCCGGGAGATGACTGGGCCGACCACGCCTTGCTCGCGCGCGGCCGCGCCAACTGGGAGGGCTGGGACGCCGCCGCGATGGGCGGGAAGATCCCGGGCTCGACGGCGTCGTTCGTCGTCGGGGGGGACTTCGCCGGCGCCCTGCTCGAGGGCACGGCCCACGGCGAGATCGCCTGGTTCTCCCCGGAGACGAGGACGCCGTACTGGAAAGCCGGGCTGGGCTACGACTACAACTTCCCGTCGGGCACGGCGATCCTCGTCGAGGTCTACCACGCGGGCAACGGCCGGACCGACCGGCGCCGCTACGACTTCGCCGCGCTGCGCGCGGGCACGGAACAGGGCGTGGCCCAAAACTACGCCGGCGCGACCTTCTCCAAGGATCTGCACACCTTGCTCAAGCTCGAGTGCGCCGCCGTCGTCAACGCCGACGACGGCTCCACGCTCGCCTACCCGAGCCTGTCCTGGAACGCCCTCCCGGACCTGTGGCTCACCGCGGCCTGGCGCCGCTTCGGCGGCGACCCGCTCGACGAGTACGGCCGCCAGCCCAACGCCGCCGTGCTGACCGCGCAATACTGGTTTTAAGCTAAAATTCGGCATGCTCGCCATCGCCCTCTCCGTGCTCCTGGCCGCTCCCGCCGCCGCCGCGCCGGCGAAGGCGCCCGATTTCAAGATCGCCAAGGTCTTCAACGCCCCGGTCGCCGAGATCAAGAGCCTGGACAGCCTCAAGGGCAAGGTCGTCTTCCTCGAATTCTGGGCGACGTGGTGCGGCCCTTGCGTCGCCGGCATCCCGCGCACGAACCGCATGATCGACGCGCTCAAGGGCGAGCCCGTCGTCTTCCTCGCCGTGACCGACGAGCCCGCCGCCATGATCGAGGCCTACCTCAAGACCCGCGAGTTCAAGGCCTGGGTCGGCGTGGACGAGGCGAAGTCGTCGATCAAGGCCTTCAAGAACGTCCGCCGCCCGGACGGCTACCTGATCGGCAAGGACGGGGCTCTGCTGGGCCGGATCTCGCCCGACCGCCTGAGCGAAAGCGACGTGCGCGACGCGCTCGCCGGGAAGTTCAAGATGAGGGCGGAGGACATCGCCTTCAACGAGGCGGAGGCGCCGCCGGCCGCGAGCGCCGGGAAGGTGCTCTTCGAGGCCGTGATCTCCTCGGCCTCGGGCAAGCCGTCGATGAGCATGGGCGAGGACGACCTCGAGGCCGTC
>JAMPYD010000148.1 GCA_023700845.1 Elusimicrobiota bacterium
AAGCGAAGGCGTCCCCGAAGTCCGAGCTCTCTCCCGACCGGATGGGCGTCCTGGTCGACACCACCGCCTGCATCGGCTGCCGCCATTGCGAGCGCGCCTGCGCCGCCGCCCACGAGCTTCCCGTCGCGCCCCTCGAGTCGTACGAGAACGCCTCGGTGTTCGCCTCGATGCGGCGGCCCGACGACAAGGCCCTGACCGTCGTCAACCGCTGCGGCGACCCGGCGAAGGAGGGCGCGTCGACGACGGTGAAGGTGCAGTGCATGCACTGCGACCATCCCGCCTGCGTCTCGGTCTGCATCGTCGGCGCGTTCACGAAGGAGGCCGACGGCTCGGTCCTGTGGGACACGGACAAGTGCATCGGCTGCCGCTACTGCATGGTCGCCTGCCCCTTCCAGGTTCCGGCCTTCGAGTACCGCAAGGCCCTCCAGCCGAGGATCATGAAGTGCGATTTCTGCCACGACCGGCGCGAGGGCGGCGGGCTGCCGGCCTGCGTCGAGAGCTGCCCGTCGGAGGCGCTGACCTACGGGCCGCGCGCGGAGCTGATCCGCGCCGCCAAGGAGCGCGTCGACCGCGCCCCCGGGCGCTACGTCCGCCATGTCTACGGCGAGTACGAGGTCGGCGGCACTTCGTGGATGTACCTGGCGGGCCGGGATTTCTCCGAGCTGCAGTTCCCCAAGCTGGGCAAGAGCCCGGCTCCCGGCGTCTCCGAGAGCATTCAGCACGGCATCTTCGCCTACTTCGTGCCGCCTGTGGCCCTGTACGGCCTGCTCGGCGTGCTGATGTGGAACTCCAAGGACGACGGGAAGGAATGACCATGGACCATTTCATGAGGCCGGCGCCGGTCCCGCGGAAGTTCCTGACCCCGGGCGTCATCGTCCTGATCCTCCTCGCCCTCAACGGGCTCGCCTTCCTCGCCGGGCGGCTCTTCTTCGGCATCGGCGCCGTCACGAACCTGAGCAACCAATACCCGTGGGGCATCTGGATCGGCATCGACGTCGCCGGAGGCGTGGCGCTCGCCGCCGGCGGCTTCACCACCGCGGCGCTCGGCCACGTGATGAACCGCGAGGAGTACCACGCCGTGGTGCGCCCCGCCCTGCTGACGGCGATGCTCGGCTACACCTTCGTCGCCCTCGGCGTCATGATCGACATCGGCCGCTGGTACTACATCTGGCACCCGCTCGTGTTCTGGAACGGGACCTCCGCGCTCTTCGAGGTCGGCATCTGCGTGACGATCTACGTCAACGTGCTCTACATCGAGTTCCTGCCGATCGTGACGGAGCGCTTCATCGGCCGCGTGAATCTGCCGGGGCTGCTGTCCCGGTTCAACGCGCTCGTCGAGAAGGTCCTCCGCGCGCTGGAGCGCGGGCTGTCGAGGACGATGTTCGTCTTCATCATCGCCGGCGTGGTGCTCTCGACCTTGCATCAGTCGTCGCTGGGGACTTTGATGGTCATCGCCGGCCCGAAGATGCACCCGCTGTGGCAGACGCCCATCCTCCCGCTGCTCTTCCTGCTCTCGGCGATCGCGGTGGGCTTCCCGATGGTGATCTTCGAGTCGATGCTGGCGTCGCGCTCCTTCGGGCTGAAGCCCGAGATGCATCTTCTCTCCAAGCTCGGCGCCATGACCGCGCCGCTGCTCGGGGTCTATCTCGCCTTCAAGATCGGAGACATGTTCATCCGCGAGACCTTCGTCCATCTGACCGTGGTGAACACGGCGAGCGTCATGTTCGTGCTCGAGGTCCTGCTCGGCGTCGTCGTGCCGCTGCGCATGTTCCTCTCCCGGGACGTGCTGAAGTCCCCCCCGCTGCTCTTCACCGCGGCCGGCCTGACCGTGCTGGGCGTGCTGATGAACCGGGTCAACAACTTCGTCGTCGCCTACACCCCGTCCTACTCGCTGGGGGCCTATCGCCCGTCCCTGGGAGAGATCTCGGTGACGGTCGGCTTCATCTGCATCCTGATCCTGCTCTATCGCGCGGCCGTGCTCATATTCCCGGTGATCAGCCTGCCCGACCGCAGCCTGTCGCCGCGGGCGCGCTACACGGTGAGAGGCTGATATGCGGACTTTCCTCCTCGCCGCGCTGCTGCTGCCGGCCGCGGTCCCGGCGTCGGGGCAGGTGAACTGCCGGGCCTGCCATACGAGCGACGCGCCGACCAAGGAGAAGCCGTCCCTCGTGCGCTGCCCGAGGGAGGACTCCAAGCCGAGGCATTTCTCGGCCCAGGCGCCGGCGACGCTCGTCCTGGGCTCGGGCGGCGGGACCTACGGCGCGGTGAAGTTCTCGCACAAGGCGCACGCGGAGATGGCGGAGATGGGCGGCGGCTGCTACCGGTGCCACCATTACGACCAGGGCGGGCGCATACAGAAGTGCGCGGCGTGCCATTCTCCGACGCGCGCCCGCGCCGACCTGGGCAAGCCGGACGTGAAGGGCGCCATGCACCGGCTCTGCGTCGACTGCCATCGCGAGTGGTCCGGCTCCGGAAAATGCGCGGGCTGCCACGCCGCGAAGGCGGCCGCCCCCCACGGGCGGAGCACGGCCTGGATCCAGAACCGCTTCCACGGACGGCTGCAGTGCGGCGAATGCCACCGCGCGCCCGGCGGGCCCAAGAAGCTCGCCAAGGACTGCGAAGCCTGCCACAAGGGCTGGCAGGCGAAGTTCGACCACCGGAAGACGGGCCTGACCCTCGACGAAACCCACGCGGCGCTGAGCTGCGCCGACTGCCACGCGGACGGCGCGTTCGCCGCGCCGCCCGCGTGCGCGGCCTGCCACGAGAAGTCGTACCCGAAGGACAAGCCCGGAAAGAAAAAGGAGACCTAGGTGCTGAGAAGACGAATCGGCTACAAGCTGACCGCGGCCGTCGGGGCCACGGCGCTGGTGACGATCAGCGTCTTCGCCTTCGTCAGCATCCGCTCGCACGGCCGCGGCCTGCTGGCCGAGGTCGAGCGCCACGCCAACCAGCTCAGCGAGGCCGTGAAGTCCGGCACCGAGTACGACATGCTCGGCAACCAGCGCGAGCGCATCCACGAGAGCATCAAGCGGATGGGCCAGCAGAGCAGCATCGAGCGCATCCGCGTGCTCAACAAGTCCGGCGCGGTCATCTACTCCTCGGACGCGGCCGAGATCGGCAAGATGGTCGACAAGAAGGCGGAGAGCTGCTTCCTGTGCCATTCCGCGGGCCGGCCGCTCGAGCGGCTGAACACCAAGGAGCGCACGCGCGTCTTCCGCCTCCAGCCGGGCGGGCCGCGCACGCTCGGGATCATCAACCCCATCTACAACGCGCCCTCCTGCTGGACGGCCGCCTGCCACGCGCACCCGCGCTCCCAGGTCGTCCTCGGCGTGCTCGACGTCACGCTCCCCCTGGCGGAGGCCGACCGGGACATCCGGCGCGCGCAGCTCGAGGTCGCGGTCTTCGCCTTGAGCGCGATCCTCGCCCTGAGCCTCATCGTCGCGATCCTGGTGAGGCGCTGGGTCGACGTCCCCGTCGAGGAGCTCGTCGAGGCGACGCAGCGGGTCGCCGGGGGCGACCTGCGCCACACGATCGCGGAGACGCGCGAGGACGAGCTCGGAACGCTCGCGCGCTCGTTCAACAACATGACGGCGAAGCTGTCCGAGGCCCGCCTCCAGCTCTTCCAGTCGGACAAGCTGGCCTCGCTGGGGCGCCTGGCGGCCGGCGTCGCGCACGAGATCAACAATCCGCTGACCGGGGTGCTGACCTACAGCAGCTTCCTGCTCAAGCGGACGAAGGACCAGCCCGAGCTCCAGGAGGACCTCAAGGTCATCGTCCGCGAGACCCTCCGCAGCCGGGAGATCGTGAAGAGCCTGCTCGACTTCTCGCGTCAGTCGGTCCCCCGGAAGGCCGCGGCCGACATCAACGAGATCGTCGCGCGAGCCGCGTCCGTCGTCGAGAGCCAGCTGTCGCTCAACCGGGTCAAGCTGTCGCTCAATCCGGACCCGGGCCTGCCGCGGGCCGCCGTCGACGCCAACCAGCTCCAGCAGGTGTTCATCAACCTGTTCGTCAACGCCGCCGACGCGATCGGCCCGAAGGGCGGGACCATCACGGTCTCCTCCGCCGTCCTGAGCCTGTCCCCGGTCGGCATCACCCAGATCAAGAAGGCGCTGTGCCCCAAGCGCCACGGCCTGATCGACGGCGAGGTCCGCATCGACGGCAAGCCCTCAGTGCGGCTCAAGGCGCGCAGCGACGGCAACGAGGGCTTCATCTACCTCAACTCGATGTACGGCATGGGCGGCCATCATTACGGAATCCCGATCGACGAGAACAAGACGATCGCGCTGTCCTGCCCGGAGTGCTCCGCCTCGCTGATCCAGCCGGGCCGCGAATGCCCGGAGTGCGGCGCCGGGGTGTACGCCTTCGAGTCGCCGCCGAAGGGCCTGGTGGAGGGCTGCGCGCGCAAGGGCTGCGCGTGGCAGCGCTGGGAGGAGGTCGACGCGACGGGCTCCCGGGAGTTCGTGGAGGTGCGCGTCCACGACGACGGCTGCGGCATCGCCAAGGAGCACCTGGCGAAGATCTTCGAGCCGTTCTACTCGACGAAGGGCCAGAAGGGCACCGGCCTGGGCCTCTCGGTGATCTGGGGCATCGTCGACAACCACAACGGGACGATCTCCGTCGAAAGCGAGGCGGGCGCGGGGACGACGTTCGTCCTGCGGCTCCCGGTGAAGCCGTGAAGAGCGGGCGCGACGTCCTCGTGATCGACGACGAGCCGGTGATCACCCGCGCCGTGGCGCGCATCTGCGCGGAGGAGGGCCTCACCGTCGACGCCGCGGACACCGGCGCGGCCGCGCTGGAGATGCTGGCGGCGCGCTCCTACCGCCTCATCGTGTGCGACATCATGATGACGGACCTCGACGGCTTCCAACTCCTGGAGGAGGCCGCGCGCCGGGGGCTGCGGACCCCGGTCGTCATGGCGACCGGCTACGCCACCCTCGAGAACGCGGTCAAGTCCCTGTCCCGGGGCGCCGCGGATTTCATCGCCAAGCCCTTCACGGCCGACGAGCTCCTCGCGGTCGTGCGCCGGGCGCTGCGCGGCCGCAGGCTGCAGGAGGAGGCCGCGGCGGGCCCCCGGGACACGTTGGCGTACGTGCCCTGCCCCCCCCGCTACTACCGGCTGGGCAACGTCAGCTGGGTCAAGGAGGAGCGCGAGGGGACCGCGCTGATCGGGCTCAGCGACCTGTTCCTGAAGACGATCGACGGCGTCGCGGGGCTCGAGCTCGCGGCGGTCAGCGAGGAGCTGCCGCAGGGCGGGATCTGCGCGACGGTGACGTCCGCCGCGGGCGACCGCCACGGCGTCGCCAGCCCGATCGGCGGGCGCATCCTGGACGTCAACGCGGCGGCGAAGTCGAATCCGTCCGCGGTCGAGAAGGACCCCTATTTCGAAGGCTGGCTGTACCGCGTCGTGCCGTCGGACCTTCACGAAGACCTGAAGAGCCTCACCTCGTGCAGTTCGGACCGTCTCTGATGCCAAATCGCCTCAAAGGAGTCTCGCCATGGTGATCCTGCTGCTGTTCGTCTCGGTCGTCCTGTTCGTCCTCGCCGATCTGGCGGTGCGGGAAGTCACCCGCGCGCTGCGCGAGAAGCGCCTGCGCCTCGAGCGCGAGGAAGCGCTGGCGGTGAGCCTGAAGCTCGACTTCACCCGGGAGGCCCCGACGCTCAAGCGCGCCGAGGTCAAGGAGCCGGTCGCCCGCATCCTGTGCGTCG
>JAMPYD010000149.1 GCA_023700845.1 Elusimicrobiota bacterium
GAGAAGGACCCATGCGTCGGGATTGCGCGCGTAAGTCAGGCGTCCGCAGGAGCCGACGACGAGCCCTTCGTGCGGCAGGGGCTCGACGAACTCGCCGAGGTACGCGTCGTTGACGGTGTGCACGGGGCCCCCGCCGAGGGCCGCGGCGGCGGCAGCTTCCCCCGGCGCGCAGGCGATCACCGAGCCGGCGCGGGAGGCGGCCTTCTCGACGGTCTTGTACAGAAGGCGGGAGGCGGCCGAACGGTCCTGCTGAAGGAAGCCGTAGCCGTGCGGGGTGTAGAAGATCGTCTTGACGCCCGCGGCCTTGGCCGCGGCGCGGGCGAGCACGCCCGCCTTCGAGGAGTGGGCGTGGACGATGTCAGGCCGGCTCTCGGAGAAAAGAGCGTGGAGCTTGCGGAAGGCGGCGAAATCCCTCGCCGGGGAAATCTCCCGGGTCATCTCCGGGATGAAGCAGGCCGTCCTGGCGCCGGCGCACTTGGCTCGGTACTCCTCGGGCGACCCGCCTCGGATCGCGTAGGCCAAAGACACATCGAAGCGCGCCGGATCGAGCCCATTGCAGATGGCGGCCACCTGCTCCCCGGTTCCGCCGGGCCCGCCGCACTCGACGACCTCGAAGACCTTGATCACGCGGTTCTCCTTCGCCCGGCGAGCCGCAATGCCTCTTCCGCGGCGAACGGGAACAGCATCGGCAGATACATCAGCTTGTGGCGCCCGGCGCTGCCGAGATCGAACTCAAGAAGGGAAGATCCTGCTGTCATCACGGCGAAAAACAGGAGAAGCCCCAGGCGATGCGGCTTAAGGCCGCCGCGCGCCGCCGAGGTGAGGCCGAGCACGAAGATCGCCAGCAAAGCCAAATTCTCAACGGCGGCTAAGATTCGGCCGGGCTTGCCCTCGAGCGGATAGAGGCCGGGAAGAGGCATGAATAAGACATGGAACGAGGATTTTGGAATGAAAAGCAGCACGTCCAGCCAGGATTTCATGAGCGCCTGGGGAAAAAGCTGGGTCCCGATCTCGCGCCCGGAGTGCCCCTTTGCGTAAACCCGGTCGGAGTGCTGACGCAACCGGCGGAACTCCGAAATGCCGCGGGGGCTGAGCGGCTTGTGATTTTCTCCGCTGCCGGGGTCGGTAATAATAGGGATGAGGATGCTTTCTGAGGTCGGTCCGGCGACTGAGGGCGCGAGGGGGCCGAGGATGAGCGATCTCAACGAGAGCTGAAAGATAAAAGGCGCGGCGAGGCATGCCGCCAGCGCCCAAGCCGCCGTCCCTCGCTGGCCGTTGCGGAGGATGAGAGCCGTCGCCGCGGCCCCGGCGATGGCCGCGGCGGAAATAATCATCACATATGAACGGAATAATCCCAGGAGCACGAGAAGGGCCACGCCGGCGACGATCTCGTAATGCCTGTGTCCGCGAGGCGCGTCGTCGCCGGGCATCAAGAGGAGTAGCGTGCACATCAAAACGCCACAGACGAGGCCCTCCTTGAAATTCTGCGACGTATAGAAGACGTGCGACGGCCAAAGCGCAAGCAGGAACGCGGATGCAGTCCCCGCGCGTGGGCCGAAGAGGCGGCCGGAGAGGAGGCCGAAGGCCGCGACGCCAAGCGCGGCCGCCAGGCAGTTCGCCAGCTTGGGACCCATCGGGCGCGGGCCGACAGCCCGGTAGATCAGGGCGGTAAATAGAATGTGCACCCGCTGCGGCGGCGAATACGAGAGGTTGGCCTTTTCGCCGCGCGACCAAGCGCGCGTCGTCTCCCGGGCGTAGTGGTCGGAGAAATCGGAGTCGGCGTAGTAATATGCGGGAAAAATAGGATTGAACTCGGTCAGTAGCGCCGTGCCGGCGCGTAGCGCGAAGGCCGCGGCGGCGATCGCCAGGATCGCGCGAAGGTCAGTCCGAGACACGGTAGCGCAGGAGGCACCAGAGGTAGGAGAAGCCGTCCCGCCACGTTATTTTTTTGCCCTCCGTATAGGTCCGCCCGGAGTACGAAATAGGGACTTCGAAGATGCGCAGGCGGCGCTTGCAGATCTTCGCCGTGATCTCGGCCTCGATGCCGAAGCGCTCGCTGCGCAACGGGATGTCCTTGATCTTTTCGGCCAGGAAGGCCTTGTAGCAGGTCCCCATGTCGGTCAGGTTGATGTCGTAGAGGACGTTGGTGAGCAAGGTGAAGATGACGTTCCCGAAATAATGCCAGAAGAGGAGGACGCGATGAGGCCCTCCCAGGAAGCGCGAGCCGTAAACCGCGTCGGCGCGGCCGTCGAGCAGGGGGCCGAGCATCATCGGATAATCCGCCGGGTCGTATTCGAGGTCGGCGTCCTGGATGATGACCAGGTCGCCGCCGGCGCGGCCGAGCGCGGTACGCAGGGCCGCGCCCTTTCCCCTGTTCTTCTCGTGCAGGACGACCGTGGCGCGCCCGCCGAGGTCCGCGAGAAGCGCCCGGGTGCCGTCCGTCGAGCCGTCGTCGACGATGATGATTTCCTTGGCCACGGGCAGAGTCACGGCTTCGACGCGGCGAAGCAGCTCGAGCACGGTGCGTTTTTCGTTGTAAACGGGGATCAGAACCGAGAGCGTTTTCGCCACGGGACGATTATAGGATTTCCCGCGCCGGGCGAGCGGTCGTTCCGAGCAGCCAGACGAGGAGCAGGAAGGACGCGACTTGCTCCGTCTGCCAGGCGACTTCGGTGAGGTTCATGACCAGGAACGCGGCTGTCGCCGTCGCCGCCCAGAGCGACCAGGCGTCGCGGCGCGCGCGCTCCGCGCGCCAGGCCCCGAGAAGGAGGGTTCCCAGCGCGGCGAGAAGGATGAGCAACCCGGGCACGCCGCGCTCGGCGAGCTGATGGAGGTAAACGTTGTGCGCGTTGCCCCAGGTCCCTTCGCCGTCGAGGTTCTCGGGATGATACCGATCGAACGCCTGCCGGTATTGCCCGGGCCCGACGCCGGCGGCCGGACGGTCGCGCGCGACGCGCAAGGCCACGTCCCAGAGCGCGAGCCGGGCGCGATGCGGGCTCGAAGCGCTGTCTTGAGCGAAGAGGTTCCGGAGGCTTCGCCCGCCGGTCGGCATGACTTCCCAGAAGGCGACGACGCCCGCCAGGATCACGATCGCGGCCAAGGCGTGGCGGCGCCAGCGCGCATCCAGCGCGCACGCGGCGCCATAGGCCGCGACGAGAGCGATCAGGACTGCTCGCGTTTGCGAGGCGACGAGGGCCGCAGAGAGCAGGGCCGCGGCGGCGCCGGCGGCGCGTCTCCTTCCCGCGCTCCCTTCCGGGCGGGCCAGATAGGCCGCCGCGCCGAGCAGGCCGATGCCCATGATCTCGGCGTAGGAGACGGGGTGCAGAAACCCATGAGCCCGGACCCTCGCCGCGCCGGCGATCCACTCCGAGCCCGCTTGGACGACGCCGACGGCCGCGTGCAGCCCGAGCCCAGCGGCCAGAGGCATCGCGACGCGAATCTTGTCCGCCGCGATCAACGCCACGCCGATGGCCAGAAAGGCCCACAGCTTGTGGGCGTCCTTGGGCCAAAGGCGAAGGCTCGCCGCGGGATCCAGGCTCGACAGCGACGCGACCAATGCCCATCCCGCGTAGGCCGCGAGCGCGATGAAGGCCGGCGACCGGGCGATGGCGACCAAGGCGGCGGCCGCAGGCCGGCGGTCATTCGCGAAAAGCCATATCCAAGCGAGGCTGATCGCGGCGAGGGCCGCGTTGACCCCCGCGATGGACAGAGGTAGCGCGAAGGCGAGCGCGGCGAGACCGAATGACAGCGCTCGTCGTGGGGTCATGAAGCGGTGCAGTTTACTACATTCACCGGGAGATATCGTACACGTCGGCCGTCGAGCCGGGGGCGAGGCTCACGCTCGCCGACTTTCGCCCGGGGAGCCGTCCCGAGGCGAGCGCCCGGGCGATTCCCTCGTTGGCGCGATTTAAATAGGCGGGCAGCTCGGCTTCCGGCACGCCGGACACGATGATGAGGCGGTCCGCGTCCTTGTCCTTGAGACGAATCAGCGCCGCCTCGGCCGAAGTCTGCGCGTAACCGAGGCTCACGAAGCGCAGCGGCAGGCCGTCCGCCGCGGAGAGGGAGGAGAGGTTGTTGGCGTTGAGGCGCGGATGCTCGAGGGCGAGCGCCGCGACCGTTCCTCCTCGTTCGGCCGCCGCCGCGACGAGCGCGGCGCGATCCCAACCGGCATCTTGCGAGGGCGCGCCGCACCAGGGCAGCGCCTCGGAGGAGGGAAGCACGAAGGTTTGCCTCACGAAGACGGCCGTTCCCGCGGCGAGAAGCGAAGCCGCCGCCGCGGCCCGCCCCCGGCGCGAGTCGAAGGACATGACCGCCCGCGAGGCCAGCAGAGCCAACGCCGGCAAGATCGGAGCCGCGAAACGAATCTCCCGGTTGACTCCGAGCGCGAGCACCGCGAGCGGCGCGGTCCAGGCGAGTGCCAGGCGCGTCCCGTCATCGAGGCGCCCGCGGCGCGCCGCGGCGCCGAAGCAGAACGCCATGGCCGTCGAAAGGGGCCAGGATAATGCGCCGCCGAAGAGCATGGTCGCGAAAGCCGTCGGCCTCGACCAGAAGCCGAGGCCCGAGCCGGTGTAATCGGCGGCGATCTTCCCGAATCCCGCGCTCCAGGCGAAGCCGAGAACATACGGCAGATTGAACGCGTACCAAGACGCGGCCAGGGGAAGGGAGACGATCAGGGCGGTCTTGAGGTGAGGTCGCAGAGATTCGCGGCGAAGCCAGACGGGCCCGGCCAGATAGAGGGGGAAGAGGACTTTAGCCAGCAGGCCGAGTCCGAGGAGGACTCCCAAGTACGCGCCGTCGCGCCGGCCTGCGCGTCCGGCCGAGGCCACGCGCCAGACGGCGGCGGCGACGAGGGCAGTCAGCAAGGACTCGACGAGAAATACCCGGGACAGGCCGTAGAGAAGCGGGGTGAGTGATGTGAGCGCCGCGGCCAACGCGGCGATCGAGTCCCGCCGGGGATGCTCCGGCCACATCGCTCGGGCCGCGGCATGAACGGCCGCTGCGGCGGCGGCGAGCGCGGCGAGATTCACCCAGGGCGCCACGCGCTCGCCCGGGCCCGCCAGAGCGTAGAGCGGAAGGGGTAGGAGGCTGAGCAACGGGGCTTTGATCCGGAAGGCGGACGCGTACTCGGTCGCGAACGGGATCAGCCCGCGCTTGAGCGCGTGGAACAGCCGGAAGCTGACCTCCAGATACCAGGCGTCGTCCCATGCCGGCGGCGCGAGATTGGTGCGTATGTGCCAGGCGCCGGCGGCGAGGGTGGCCGCGGCGAAGACGGCGGCGGCCCGTCCGGGCTTCATGCTCCGCTCTCCGAGGCGCGCACGGAGAGAAAGAAAACCAGGCCGAGAACGAAGGCGAGGGCGAGCGAAGCCGCGGCCCCTGCGACGCCGTAAACGGGGATGAGCCAGGCCGCGAGCGAGGCGTTGCCGATGCCCGTCAGCAGGCCGCCGATCACGGAGACTCGAAGGCCGGAAAAATCTCGGGCGGAGTAGATCGCGGAGAGCGTGCCGTGCGCGAGCACGAGCGTCGCGCCGCCGGAAAAGACGAAGATCCAGTCCCATCGCATCGGATAGTGCCGTCCGAACACCGCCAGCGCGGCGATGAGCCCGGTCAGGAAAAACAACCAGGCCCCGAGCAGGGCGGGAGCGGCCCAGCGGCGGACGAGGTCCCAGGTATCGCGTTGGCCGCGCGCGTCGCTGGCCA
>JAMPYD010000150.1 GCA_023700845.1 Elusimicrobiota bacterium
GGACGGGGGGCGGCAGTTGCGGGATGTTCGGGAGCGCCACAGGCCGATGTTATCAAAGAAGCCCGCGCGCTTGAGTGCCTTGATCGCTTTCGCCCCTGATACCAGGGGCGGCTTCACAGCGTGACGCTGAGGACCTTTTGCTTCGCGGTGGGCTTGAAGCTCCGCTCGCCGGCGTCGAGGTACAGGAGGATGGCCTCCTTGATGTTCTCGACGGCCTCGGCCTTCGTCTTCCCTTGGGACCAGCAGCCCTTCAGGGAGGGACAGCGGGCGACGTGAACGCCTTCTTCGGCCGCCTCCACGACGATCTTGAGCTTCATGGACATAGTGTAGACCCCCCGGCCCCGCATTGCAAGGTCGCGGGTGCCTGCTACCTTACGATCGAGGGGGGTAAATAGTTGCATCTGTGCCGGGCAGCATGATCTGAATCGGATTCGTATTCTTTCGAGGAGGGTTTTGAGCAGATCGTTGCTCAAAACCCCGGAGGGAGGATTCGCGATCGAGAGGCCATGAGTCGGCGGCCGGGGGGCGGGCAGGTGCGGGCCGTCCCTAATTGCTAGACTCTTTGTCCCCATGGCCGGCAAAGAGCACTTCGGACGACTTCAGGAGCTGATCGACCTCGAACGCGAGGCCGAGAAGGCGGAGAACCTGCGCGAGCTGCGCAAGTTCCCGGTCTCCCAGCGCGAGGCGCGCGGCAAGACCGTCACCGGCCTCGTCGTCGACGGGGTCGAGGGCGGCATGGGCGGCCTGACGATGGTCACCTTGTCGCGCGTCCCGAAGGGGGAGGAGCTCGCGCCGTTCCACGCGATGAACGCCGGCGACAACGTCCTGCTGACCTTGGCGCCCAAGAACGAGTTCGAGTCCGTCGAGGGCACGCTGTACAAGGTCGACGAGTACCGCGTGACCGTGGCGATGAGCCGCCCCGCGCCCGAGGAGGAGATCCGCGGCCACTGCCAGATCGACCTGCTCGGCTCGGACGCCACCTATCAGCGCATGCGCAAGGCGCTCGTCACGGTCGCGGAGTCGAAGCGCTCGCGCCTGTCCACCTTGAGGGAGATCTTCCTCGGCGAGCAGCAGCCGGAGCGGACCAAGGTCCCGAAGATCATCTGGTTCAACCGCGCGCTCAACGAGTATCAGCAGGCCGCGGTGAAGAGCTCGCTCGCGGCCGAGGACGTGGCGCTCGTGCACGGCCCGCCCGGCACCGGCAAGACGACCGTCCTCGTCGAGATCATCCGCCAGCACGTCGCGCGCGGCGAGCGCGTGCTCGCGACCGCGCCGTCGAACATCGCCGTCGACAACATCCTCGAGAAGCTCATCGGCACCGGCCTGCGGGTCACGCGCCTGGGCCATCCCGCGCGCACGCTCGAGAGCCTGCGCCACGGCAACCTCGCCGCGCAGATCGAGGCCGACCCCGCGTACGAGGAGGTCCAGGAGCTCGACGCGTACCGCGAGCGCCTCATCCACCGCAAGTCCCGCCACGGCCGCGGCATCAATCAGCTCGGCTACGAGGAGCGGCAGCTGCGCGAGCGCGAGGTGGGCAAGCTCTGGCGCCAGGCCCGCGACCTCGAGGCCGAGATCGCGCGCCACATCGTCGCGGGCGCGAACGTCGTGCTCGCCACGCACGCCGGCATTTCTAAAAGGTATGTCAAAGGGGAGTTCGACCTGGTCGTGCTCGACGAGGCCAGCCAGGCCAGCGAGCCGCTGTCCTGGGTGCCGCTGACGATCGCGCGCAAGGCGATCTTCGCGGGCGACGCCAACCAGCTTCCGCCGACGATCTACTCGAAGGAGGCCGCCGAAGGCGGCCTGACCGTCACCTTGTTCGACCGCCTGAAGGACGTCCTGCCCGCGTCGGCGCAGACCTTGCTGCGCGTGCAGTACCGCATGCACGAGGACATCATGAGCTTCCCGTCGCGGGAGTTCTACGAGGGCAAGCTCATCGCCGACGAGTCCGTGGCCCGTCGCGTCGCCTCCGAGCTTCCCGGCGCCGCGCCCTCCGACCTCACCAGCCGTCCGGTGACCTTCGTCGACACCGCCGGCGCGGGCTTCGACGAGGCGTGGAACGACATGCTCGAGAGCCGCGAGAACAAGGGCGAGGCCGAGCTGGCCGTCAAGCTGCTGTACGAGCTGCTCGGCTCCGGGCTCAAGCCCAAGGACGTCGCCGTCCTGACGCCTTACGTCGCGCAGGCGAAGCTGCTCAAGACGATGGTGCGCGAGCCCGGCCTCGAGATCGGCTCCGTCGACGGCTTCCAGGGACGCGAGAAGGAGGCGATCATCCTGAGCCTGGTGCGCTCGAGCGAGGCGGGCCAGATCGGCTTCCTGTCCGACATGCGCCGGCTCAACGTCGCGATCACGCGCGCCCGCCGCTGCCTGATCGTCGTCGGCGACTCGGCCACGATCGGCCGCCACCCCGTCTACGCGCGCTTCGTGACGCACGCCGACGCGCTCGACAGCCATCGCTCCGCTTATGAGTGGGTCGGAGCCTAAGCGCGACCTGTCCCGGCTGACGCCGGAGCTTCGCGCGGCGTTGGTCGCGGAGCTCTCCCGCCTCATCGAGCGCGCCTCGGCGCTCACCCCCGACGAGAGCGTGATCCTGCTCCACCTGCTCGCCTACGCCGGGTTCAGCGGCGAGGGCGCGCTGGTCGTGCCCGAGCTGTCGGCGCTGTGGGGCGGGGCGGACTCCTTCATCCCGGCGGCGCACCTGCCGCCGGACCGCGCGCGCGCGGCGGTCAAGATCCTGCGCCGCCGCGGCGTCCTGCGCGACGCCGAGGAGGGCGCCGCCCTCGTCGACAACGCCGTCCTGCGGGCGCTGGCGGACGCCGCCCGCTGACGCGGGGTCGCAAAACCGTCACACGGCGGCACTGTCCTCGGGCTCCCGCTTGTCCTAACATCGGGAATGAACACCGGCGACGACGAAGCACAGGCGAATCTCGCTCGGCGGCTCTTTCGTTGGGTCGAAGGCCCCGATCCGTCGCCCCGCCGGTTCGCCCGCGCGCTTCCCGCGGCCGCGCCGGCGTCGAGGGCGGGCTTCCTGGGGGCGGCCGTCCTTCCGTTCGCGGCGGCCGCGGTGCAGGCCGCCTTCTGGCCCGTGATCATGCCGTTCACCTGGTTCCTGTTCTATCCGGCCGCCTTCCTCGCCCCGTGGATCGGCGGCCCCTGGGCCGGGCTCCTCGCCGTGCTCGAGTCGGCGGCGCTGGGCTGGTACTACTTCATGCCCGCCGGGAAGTCGGGGTACGCCGCCCTCGCCACCGTGGGCATGTTCAGCGGGATGGGGATCCTGTTCTGCGCCGTGCACGGCCGCCTGCGGGCGGTCACCCGCGAGTGGCGGTCGGCCTCGGAGGAGCTCGCGGAGTTCTTCGAGCAGGCGTCCGAAGGCATCTTCATCGCCGACGCGGCGGGGCGCTACCTCGACGTGAACGCGGCCGGCTGCCGCCTGCTCGGGCGTCCGCGCGAGGCGATCCTCGGACGGGCGATCGCCGGCCTGATCCCTCCCGCTCAGCGGAAGATCGGCGGCGTCCAGGTGGCGGAGCGGGACCTCCAGCGGGACGACGGCACGTCCGTTCCCGTCGAGGTCAGCTCGAGCCTGCTTCCCGACGGGCGCTGGCAGGCGTTCGTGCGCGACATCACCGAGCGCCGCCGGGCGGAGGACGCGATGCGGCGGCTGGCCGAGCTGAAGCGGCGCGACGAGTTCCAGATGGCGCTCGAATCGGCGGCCAACGCCATGGTGATGGTCGACGCCCGGGGCCGCATCGTCCTGACGAACGCCGAGGCCGACAAGCTTTTCGGCTACGCGCGAGGCGAGCTCGTGGGCCGCTCCCTCGAGACCTTGGTGCCGGAGCGGTTCAAGGGCCCGCATCGGGGGCAGTGCGAGAGCTTCTTCGCGGGCGGAGCCGGGAAGCGGTCCATGGGCGCGAGCCGCGCCCTCCAGGCGCTGCGCAAGGACGGCAGCGAGTTTCCGGCGGACATCGGCTTGACGCGCGTGGGGCTCGAGGACGAGAAGTTCGTCGTGACCTCCGTCATCGACGTCTCCGAGCGGATCGCCTTCGAGCAGCGGCTTCTCCAAAGCGAGGAGCGCCTGCGCCTGCTCGTGCAGAACGTGAAGGACTACGCGATCTTCATGCACGACGTCGAAGGCAAGGTGACGGTGTGGAACGAGGGCGCCGAGCGCATCCTCGGCTACCGGGCCGAGGAGATCCTCGGGCATAATTTCTCGGTCTTCTACACGCCGGAGGACGCCGCCGCCGGGCGGCATGAGGCGGACCTGGCGGCCGCCGTCGAGCGGGGCTCGCTTCAGAGGGACGAATGGCGCCTGCGCAAGGACGGCTCCCGCTTCCTGGCCAACGTCGTCGTCACGCCCGTGTACGGAGCCGACGGCAGGCTCGTCGGCTTCGGGAAAGTCCTCCGCGACCTGACCGAGGTCAGGAAGGCCGAGGCGGCCTTGAAAGACTCCGCGGCGAGCCTGAGGCGCAGCGTGGAGGACCTGGAGGCCTTCGCCTACACGGCCTCGCACGACCTCCGCTCCCCGCTGCGGGCGATCCAGGGCTACGCGCATTTCGCGCGGGAGCGGCTGAAGGACAAATCCGACCCCGAGACCCTCGGGATGCTCGACCGCATCGGCGGCTCGGCCATCCGCCTCGACCGCCTGATCCGCGACGTCCTGTCCTACAGCGCCATCGCGCGCGAGGAGGTGACGCTCTCGCCGATCGACCTCGACAGGATCGTTGAGCACGTCCTGAACCTGTACCCGAACCTGACGGCCGCGGGCCTGGAAGTGCGGCGCCCGCTGGGCGCCGTCATGGCGCAGGAATCCCTGATGCTCCAGATCGTCTCGAACCTCCTCGTCAACGCGGTCAAGTTCGTGCCCGCCGGGCGCGAGCCCGCCATCGAGGTGCGGACCGAGGCGGCGGGGGGCGGCAAGCTGCGCCTGATCGTGGAGGACAACGGGCCCGGCATTCCGCGCGTGCATTGGGAGAGGATTTTCAAGCCGTTTGAGCGCCTGCCGGACGCGCGCGCGACCGCGGGCTCCGGCATCGGCCTGGCGATCGTCAAGAGGGCCGTCGAGCGGCTGGGCGGGAGGATCACGGTGGAGTCCGAGCCCTGCACCGGGACGCGTTTCACGGTCGAGCTCGAGGAGGCGCGTCATGTCGGCTGAAGCCCGGACGATACTCGCCGTCGAGGACAACGACGACGATCAGTTCCTTCTGCGGGAGGCCTGGAAGAAGGCCGGGCTCGCCAATCCGCTGGAGATCGTGGCCGACGGCGAGCGGGCCTGCGACTACCTCTCGGGAGAGGGACCCTACGCGGACCGGTCGCGGTATCCGTTCCCGGTCATGCTCCTCCTCGACATCAAGCTCCCCGGCAAGACCGGCCTGGAGGTTCTGGCTTGGATCCGCGGCCAGGAAAGGTTCAAGACCCTCCCGGTCATCATGCTGACGGCCTCCACGTGGCCGGAGGAGGTCGTCGAGGCGTACCGCCTCGGCGCCAACTCCTTCGTCATCAAGCCTTCGGCGGCCCAGGAGCTCACCGACCTCCTCTCCGCCGTCCGCGGCTACTGGCTCCGCTTCAACGAATTCCCCCGTTCCTGAGAATTCCCAGGGAACTTTTCGGGCCCCTCGATCGTAAGGTAGGTGGGCCGCGGGACACGCGGCCGATCAAAGGGGGAACAACATGGAAAACCTGCCGAAGCA
>JAMPYD010000151.1 GCA_023700845.1 Elusimicrobiota bacterium
GCCCTCGACGACGAGCAGCCCGTTCCAGGCCGAGTCCACGTGCGCCGCCTGCGCGGACGCGGCCAAAGGCATCGTGGGGAAGCCGGTGAAGAGGAGATAGAGCCCCCAGCTGATGAGGGCGCTCAGCGCGGCGATCACGGCGACGGCGGATTTATTGTTCAAGAACCGACCTCCAGGAGCCGCCGCGCGTCGCGCGCGATCGCGGCGTTGTCAGAATCGCTGAGCCCGTCGTAGTAGCCTCGGATGGCGCCGCCGCGGTCGATCAGCACGAACCGGGAGCTGTGCGTCGCGCGCTGCTCCTCGGGGGCCGACGGGTTGACCGACAGCGGCAGGCGGAAGCCCGCGTACAGCAGGTGGTACGTCTCGGACGGCGTGCCGCGCAGGAACACCCACCGGTCCGGCTCGGCCCCGTAGCGCTTGGCGTAGCCGCGCAGGCGCTCCGGGGTGTCCCCCTCGGAGTCCACGGCGACCGTCAGAAGCCCCACCGACGGCGGCAGCTCCCGGCCGAGCTTGGAGAGCCGCGTGCTGAGCATCGGGCAGGGGCCGGCGCAGCGGGTGAACACGAAGTCCGCGATCCAGACCTTGCCCAGCAGGTCCTTGCGCCCGAACGCCGCGGTGGAGTACGGGCCGACCGAGGTCATCGCGAACTCGGGGAGCACCGCGAGCGGCCCGGTCTTGCGCGCGCAGGCGCAGGCGAGGAGCGCGGCGAAGGCGAGGAAGGTTCGTCTCATCAGAATCGGGCGAAGGTCAGGTCGGGAAGGATGCCGATGAGCAGGATGCCCACGGCCACGGCGCCGATGCCGAGGATCACGAACATCATCGCGCGCTCGCGGCGCAGGCCCATATAGTAGAAGCCGATGAGGCTCGCCTTGACCGAGGCGATGATCAGCGCGAGCACGACCGCCATGATGCGCCCGCCGTGGGTGAAATGGCTCGCCGCGAGCGTCACGGCCGTGAGCGCCAGCAAGGAGAGATAGACGCCGAGGTCGAGGCCGTCGTCGGAGTGGGTCGTCGGTTCTTGGTTCATGAAAGGTCTCCGGTCAGATGAGGTACAGCAGCGGGAACAGGAACACCCACACCACGTCGACGAAGTGCCAGTACAGCCCGGCGTACTCCGCGCGGCGCGCGACGGCGGGCATCGGCGCCGAGGCGGAGGCGTAGAAGGCCACGCCGTTCCAGACCAGGCCGGCGACGATGTGCAGGGCGTGGAGGATGGTCAGCATGTAGTAGTAGGACAAGAAGATCGACAGGCCGGGGCTCGCCTGGGCCAGCTCCGAGCCCGGGTAGTAGCCGTGGGAGACCTTCAGCGCGTACTCGGCCGATTTCACGACCAGGAAGCCCGCGCCCAGCGCGATCGTCGCGATCATGTTGGCGCGGAAGCCGCCCCGGTCCCCGCGCTCGGCCCGGGAGATCGCGCGGACCATGGTGTAGGAGCTGGTCAGCAGGATGAGGGTGTTCAGCGCGGCCATCGCGAGCCCGGGCAGGTGCCCCGCCTCCGGCCACACGACGACGCCGAGCGCGCACTCGGGGTTGCCCAGGCGCGTTCCCACGTAGGAGGCCAGGAAGGCCCCGAACAGGAGTATCTCGGACAAAATGAACAGCCAAAGGCCGACCCGGCCTCCCTCGTCCTCGCGCCAGTCGGCGCCCGTGTTGATCGCGGCTTCCATGTCTTACCGTCCCCCTTGAGATTGTCGTGGTGCGTCCGGCGAGTCGGACTTCTGTTCCGTTTTGGGACCGACGTTGAGCGGGTGGATCTCGAGGCTCTTGGCCATCTCCGCCAAGGTGGTGCGCGCCAGCGAGATGCGGACGTCCTCCTCGCGCTCGCGCAAGGGGCAGAACACGACGCAGTCCGTGCCCTCGCATTTGCGCTCGCCGTAGAACACGCAGTCCGCGCGGTGATACGGGCCCTCGCAGGCCTCGAGGATGTCGAGCAAGGAGATCTCCGACGCCGGCTTGGCCAAGGCCACGCCGCCGTTGGCGCCGCTCTTCGAGGTGATCAGGCCGCTGCGCGTGCACAGCTCCAGGATCTTGGACAGGAAGCTCTTCGGGATGGCCTGAACCTCGGCCAGGACGCGCACCGGGATCGGCCTGCCCGGCACGCCGCCGGATTCCAGGGCGAGGCGGGTCAACGCCGCGATGGCGTATTCCCCTCCCCGATTCAAATTGAAGCAGCCTGTGTTCATGGACGTTTTGTGTCTTTAATGTCTGCGATCATTCTCGTGCAACGGTTCTGCCATGGTTTTTCGAAAAAGATGGAGCACCCCTAAAAGGGAAAGCGGGGAGGCCTGAAGGCGGCACGGCCGGCAGGGGACTTATCCACGCCATTCACAGCGGCACTGTCGTCAACGACAGTGCCTGCGGTTATACGCCGCGGAGCTCGACGCGGGAAGAGGCGGAGGCCGCCGCCTGGAGAAGGCGGGACAGGGACAGGGGATCGTGTGAGGCGATCAGCGCCGCGTCGCGGCAGCCGTCGGGACGGAAGGCCTGGAGGACGTGCTTGCGCGCGCCCAGAGCGAACAGCGACGACGAGAGGCCGAGGAGCTCGGCCTCGGAGATCAAGGCGGGATGCACGGTCGTCCGGCACTCGTGCTCGACGCCGCTCTCCACGACGAGGCGCAGGCTCTCGAGCGCCTTCCCCCCGCTGCCGGGAACGCCGTTGACGGCCTCGTAGCGCTCGAAGGAGCCCTTGACGTCGAGGCCGACCCAGTCGACCAGGGGGAGGAGGTCCCGCAGACGCTCCGGATACGCCCCGCCGGTGTGGAGGCCGACCTTGAAGCCCATGCCCCTCACCTCGCGCATCGCATCCGCGAGGCCGTCCTGCAAGGTCGGCTCCCCGCCGCTGAACACGACGGCGTCGAGCAGGCCTTTGCGACCGCGCAGGAAGGCGCGCGCCGCCCCCCACTCCCGCTCCGGCTCGGCGTCGGCCGGGATGAGGTGGGGGTTGTGGCAGTACGAGCAGCGCCACGGGCAGCCCTGGCAGAAAAGGACCGCCGCCAGCGCGCCGGGATAATCCGTCGTGCTGAGCGGCGTCAGTCCGCCGAGCCGGAGCTCCGCCTTAGGAAGCGCGTTTAGGCTCGCATTCCCTGAAGAAGCGTCGATCGTAGTGCTCCCCCTTCTTGCCGATGTTGAACGACGCGACCGGGCGGTGATAGCCCATCACGCGCGTCCACACCTCGCAGGGCTGGCGCTCCGAGTCTTCGAGACCGGCGACCGGCTGGGACTGGTTCTTGTTCATTTCGCGCTCCTCTGTTTTTCAGCCAGGCGTTCGACGTCGCACTTCGGGCAGAACGGGTGCTCTCCGTCCAGGTAGCCGTGGGTCGGGCAGATCGAGAACGTCGGGGTGATCGTGATGTAGGGCAGGCGGAAGCGCTCGAGCGCCCGCTTGACCAGCATCTTGCAGGCCTGGCCGCTCGACACGCGCTCGCCCATGTACAGGTGCAGGACGGTGCCGCCCGTGTACTTGCGCTGCAGCTCGTCCTGGCGCTCCAGGGCCTCGAAGGGGTCGTCGGTGAAGCCGACGGGCAGCTGCGAGGAGTTGGTGTAGTAGGGGCGGTCGGCGGTGCCGGCCTGGAGTATGCCGGGGAAGCGCTTGCGGTCCTCCTTGGCGAAGCGGTAGGTCGTGCCCTCGGCGGGCGTCGCCTCGAGGTTGTACATGTGGCCCGTCTCCTCCTGGATGGCGACCATGCGCGTGCGCAGATGGTCCAGGAAGCGCACCGCCAGCGCGTGGCCTTCGGGGGCCGTGATGTCGTAGCCGTCGGCGCTGAAGTTGCGGATCATCTCGTTGATGCCGTTCACGCCGATCGTGGAGAAGTGGTTGCGCATCGTGCCGAGATAGCGGCGCGTGTACGGGAACAGGCCGTCGTCCATCAGGCGCTGGATGACCTTGCGCTTGATCTCGAGGCTGTTGCGGGCGATGTCGATGAGCTCGTCGAGGCGGCCGAGGAGGGCCTTCTCGTCGCCCTTGTGCAGGTGGCCCAGGCGCGCGCAGTTGATCGTGACCACGCCCAGCGACCCGGTCTGCTCCGCCGAGCCGAACAGGCCGTTGCCGCGCTTGAGCAGCTCCCGGAGGTCCAGCTGGAGCCGGCAGCACATGGACCTGATCATGTTGGGCTTGAGCTCGGAGTTGACGAAGTTCTGGAAGTAGGGCAGGCCGTACTTGGCCGTCATCTCGAAGAGGCGGTCGGCGTTCTCGCTCTCCCACGGGAAGTCGGCGGTGATGTTGTAGGTCGGGATGGGGAAGGTGAACACCCGTCCCTTGGAGTCGCCGGTGATCATGACCTCGATGTACGCGCGGTTGATCATGTCCATCTCTTCCTGCAGCTCGCCGTAGGTGAACGGCTGCTCCACCCCGCCGATCAGCGGGTGCTTGGAGCGCAGGTCCTCGGGGCAGACCCAGTCGAAGGTCAGGTTGGTGAACGGGGTCTGGGTGCCCCAGCGCGACGGGACGTTGAGGTTGTAGATCAGCTCCTGGATGCACTGCCGGACTTCTTTATAAGGGAGCTTGTCCTTGCGGATGAACGGCGCCATGTAGGTGTCGAAGGAGCTGAAGGCCTGGGCGCCCGCCCACTCGTTCTGGAGCGTGCCGAGGAAGTTGACGATCTGACCGACGGCGCTCGACATGTGCTTGGGGGGCCCCGCCTCGACCTTGCCGGGGACGCCGTTGAGGCCTTCCTGGAGGAGGGTCCGAAGGGACCAGCCGGCGCAATAGCCGGCCAGCATGTCGAGGTCGTGGATATGGATGTCGCCGGCGCGGTGCGCCTCCCCCATCTCGGGCGAGTAGACGTGGTTGAGCCAGTAATTGGCGACGACCTTGCCCGACACGTTGAGCACCAGCCCGCCCAGGGAGTAGCCCTGGTTGGCGTTGGCGTTGATGCGCCAGTCGAGGCGGTTGACGTACTCGTTGATCGAGGACTCGACGTCGACGACGGTCTTCTGGTCGCGGCGCATCTTGCGGTGCTGCTCGCGGTAGATGATGTAGGCGCGCGCGGTCTTGAAGTGGTCGGCGGAGATCAGCACGTGCTCGACGACGTCCTGGATCTTCTCGATGGTGAGCGGCCCCGAGCCGGAGCGGCGGGCGAGGACCTTGACGACCTTGTCGGTGAGCGGGCCCGCGTCCGCGTCGCCGAACTCCCCCGTGGCGGCGCCGGCGCGGGCGATGGCGGAGCGAATCTTGGCCTGATCGAACTCGACGCACGAGCCGTCGCGCTTGTTGACCGACCGAAGGGCCGAAACCGCCGCCGCCGTCTCCGCCAGTTTGGTCGTCATCGTGGTTTCGTTCTCCTAATATGCGGAAATTGTGAGGTACGCAGGCACGCAACAGAAATGCCGCACTTAGGTGCTCCATGCTGGCGCATATCGACACTCAATAACACTGGATGGAATCTGGCTGTTCCAAATGGTCACAGGGAAAACACACGGAAACAGGGGGCGGGGCCCGGCGGGACGGCTCAGCTCTTGAGGGAGGCGAGCGCGGCGGCGATGTCGCCGGCCAGCATCACGCGCGAGAAGCCCTGCGCGAGGCTGCGCAGCGCTCCAAGATGGAGCTGCTCGTCATGGGCGACGGTCGCGTCGGCGGGCACGAAGACGTTGAGCCCCAGGTCGAAGGCCGCGCGCGCGGTGGACTCGACGCACAGGTTCGTCGCCAGGCCGCAGACGACGAGGTCCTCCA